>JAGGDZ010000032.1 GCA_024648655.1 Chloroflexota bacterium
CAGAAGGGAGCATGAATGACGGCTGATGAACGCGATGACGACGAGCGCAAGCTTGTGCTCAAGTCACTAGGCGCAGCCCAAGCGCTGCGGCGAACCAGCGAGCTGCTGGAAGACCGGACACACGCATTTGCTGAGGGAGGGATCAGCGCCAGGTCTTTCATGGAGTTCATCACACAGCACGAGGGGAGAGTCGAGGATCACGTCGGCGACGCGATCCTGCTGCGCTGGAACGCAGCACGGATGGTCCAGACAGAGAAAGAAGACAGGTGGCCGTTCAAGGGCCGACCGGCCTACTTTGACGTTTCAACACCACAGCCGCAGCAAGATGCGGCACGAGAGGACGATTTGCACGATGGCAACCCGACGTAGTTCACGCTCGGAGAACGGTTCGGCGACAGCGGTTCGCCCGCGACAGCGACGGCAGCAACAGCCGGCAGTCAGCGAAGAACAGTTCGATGACGATGCGCAGCAGGACGAGCAGGTTCAGGACAGCCCGCCGCCGCGACGGTCGCGGTCTGAGCAAGAAGAGCCTGTGGAAGAAAAATCTCTGGTTCCTGGAGATTTTGGTTTCCAGTCCGAAGAGAATGCCCTTGCGGTTCGAGAGCCTGTGACTTCGAAGATGTCGGTTCCTGAGGGGGCTGAGGAATACAAGTCGTACACGCGCGTTCGGTTCCCGGCCAATCGCCAGACGCAGTGGCAGTTCCCTGTTCAGGGAGAGCCGGGCGAATACGAGGGCGCAGATGTGATTGAGGGAGTCATCATGGCGGTGTCTTACCCTCGCAATCTCAACGTCGAGAAGTACGACCCGAAGAATCCTGCGCGACCGATTTGCTCGTCTCGCGATGGGATTACCGGGTATGCAGACATGTCGCAGGCAGATCGCGCCGCTGAGCTTGGCCTGAGTGCCGAACAGGCCTGCGGCCGGTCGCACTGCATTTACGCGACATTCAACGGTCATGACGGCTTCCGCTGCATGCCGCGCATGGCGCTTTGGGTGATGGAGCAAGGGTCAGAAGACCCTATCCAGGTTCCGATCCCGACGACCTACATGAAGTACTTCAACAAGTACAAGCGTGAAATGGGCGGGTTGGGCAACCTGCATCAGGTGGTCACGGTCATCTCGACTGATGACTACGAGGACGATGAGGGCAATCATCACCCGATGTTCGATGTCTCGGCAGACGCCCCGACATTCGACAGCGATGCGCTTGAGCGGCTGACCGAAATCAAGACCGAGCTTCTTGAAGAGCTGCAGAGCGAGGGCGTGTTGCCGGAATTGCAGTGGGAGACTGCTGCTGCGAAGGCACCGCGTCGGGCTGCCTGGTAGACGGTAGTCGATCAAAGAGACCGTGCGACCACTGCTCCGCCAGTGGTCGCACGGTCTAGATTATTTTAGGTCACGAGGTGATGTATGGCTCTTGTTGATTCACGCTGCTCTGTATGCGGGATAAAAGTTGAAATTCTGGACTATGTGCTCGAAGCCGCGAAATCGATTGGTCAGGGGGCCGTTTGCTACGACCATAGAAAGTTTTTCAACCACAAGGAGCTAGATAGGGTTCTTGAAAGACGGGCAGATAGCAGTAGTGATTGAGCATAACTCGTACTCGTGAGGGGCGGTTGATGCCAGGAATCATATATCAGGGAGATAACCTGCCCATCTTGCGTGACATGGATTCAGGTTCGGTGGACCTGATTTACCTCGATCCGCCGTTCAACACCGGCAGGCAGCGGGAGGATGGATCGAATTCATATTCGGACTCTTGGCCGAGCATGGATGCGTACCTGGACTTCATGCGCGAGAGGCTGGTTGAGCTGCATCGTCTTCTCCGTGAGGATGGGAGCATCTACCTGCACTGTGACTGGAGGGTCAGTCACCATCTCAGACTCATGCTTGATGAGGTCTTTGGAGAAGACAACTTCCTGAACGAGATTGCGTGGTGCTACTCGCCGACAGGCCCGTTGTCAAGAAACTTCTGGTCGAGGAAGCATGACACAATCCTGTTCTACTCTAAGTCGCCTGGCCAAAATACCTGGATTCGGCAGTACACAGAGCTGACTGACAATGATCTGAAGAGGTTCAGGCACGTTGACAGTGATGGGCGAAAATACAAGATCGTACGTGGGCACTGCCAGTACCTTGACGAACACAAGGGCAGGCAGGTGGCATCGTGGTGGGTTGATATCCCCTCACGCGGGACAGCCACTAAATCCAAAGAATGGGTCGGGTACCCAAGCCAGAAGCCCATCGCCCTGCTCAGACGCATCATTGAGGCGAGCAGCAACGCCGGCGATGTCGTTCTCGATCCGTTCTGCGGTAGCGGGGTAGCCGTGGCCGTTGCTGAGGTTCTGGGCAGGGTTGGCGTCGGAATTGAGCGGAACGACGATGTAGTGCCCATATGCAACGAGATCATGCGGGTTGCTGCGGATCGCTGGAGACTGACCTGGCCTGCTGAAGTGATTTCATCCTGATTATATGGAGGTACACAGATGAGTGAAACGACCAAGCGACCGCTATTCGTGGTGATCGAAGGGCCGGACGGGTCAGGCAAGAGCAATTTTGCAGCGAAGCTTCTAGGTGAAATTCACAGGCTTGGCGAGCAAGCCGTCCTGCTGAAAACTCCGTCGGAATATTTCACTGGCAGCAACGCGCGTATGGCGATTGAGGGAGACGGCAACCCTATTCCAGAAACCTGGCCGTTCCTGTTCGCGGCAGACATGATCAACCTGTACGACGTTGACATCTCCCCCTTGTTACGGAGCGGAATCACCGTTCTTGTTGACCGCTGGCTGCCGTCAACTCTCGTGTACCAGAGGGCGATGATGCTTGAGCGAGGCTGGCCCCTGCACGATGCACGCGAAGCGGGAGATATGCTTGAGCGATATTTTGGCCTGTTCGTAAAGCGCAGTCCCGATGCAGACATTCATGTTCATGCGCCGACTGACATTCGGGTTGCGAGATTGCGTGACCGGCATGAATCCGAGCGAGATTCATCCGATGATGATTGGTCGCCTGACTGGTTCGAGGGCCAGAAGGACGATTTTCATCGACAGGTTGGGCTGCTGTATGAGCAGCACTACTCGCGCTCTGATGCGATCACGGTGATCGGCAAGGACGGGTGGGAAGAGTCTGAGCCCAGACGAGTGGCAGCCTTGCTTGAAATCAAGTTCCCGGACTGGCTGAATGGCTCAGCCCAGCCTGCCTGAAACCTGAAAGCGATGGTGCGCCGATGTCCAGAGCAAGGATGTTTAGCGAAGAGGAAATGCCGCAAGGGTCGCCTGAGTGGTTGGACTGGCGGAAGCGCCAGGTGTGTACGGCATCCGGCGATGCGCTCAAGGCAATTGTTGGCGCACCATCGTCATTTGAGGGTGCGCCCCAGACGCATGATGATGTTCGCAATGGGGTAGAGCGTGAATGGACTGACGAGGCTGAGCAGTTTGCGTCATTTGGCCGCAGGCACGAACCGGCAGCCCTTGCGTATTTCAACGAACTGGCCGACACAGGATTGACCTATGCGCCGTGTTGCATTGAGGTTCCTGTTGTTGGAACCGACAAGACCGTTGGTGCCAGTTTGGACGGGTACGCGTGGGATGCGAAAGAGCGAACCCATCGATTTGTGGAGATCAAGTGCCCGGCCAAGCTGAAATCGTCCGGCACATGGCGAGTCTCTGACGACGGCAAAGTGCCTGACTGGTACCTCTGGCAGACGGCATTCCAGATGTATTGTCTGGAAGGATTTGGTGATTTCCAAATCGAGGGGGTGTTCTTCGTTTTTATCCCGCGAGGGCGCGGCGGCCCAGATTATCGCGCAGTCAAGATCGACTACGAGCTGCACGAGGAGAAGATCGAGCATATCCACGACCGGCTATTTCGGTTTATTCAGGGCCAGCCGCCGCTGGAACTGTGGCACCAGACACCAGCGGGAATCGAAGAGCGGAAGAAAAAACTGGACTCAAGCTGACAGCAGTTGACATGGGCTGACACAGGCGCTAGACTTACTGGTAGTGACACAAATGCCGATGGCAACGTGAGCCAGCGGCGAAGAGAGGGAGCACTCTAATGGTCACGAGCAACGGAACGAATCTGGCTCGGTCGCGAACGGCTCGGAAGTTGAGCATTGAGTTCGCGGAAGCGTGGGATGCCGCGCAGGAACCGATTCGGCGCATGAACGAAGCGAAGGCTGCGCTGAAGGATTACGTTGAGAGCAAGGGCGAATCTGATTTCACGAATCAGCACGCGTGCGTGCGATACCAGTCGCGCAACGTGTTCGATTCCAGCCGGTTCAGGAAAGAGCACCCGAAACTCTGGGACAAGTTCCGACGCGAATCTGTTTCGATGACAGTGACGCGTGTTGCGAACGGAGGGAAGTAATGCCGGCAGTCACTTCGATTGAGGGAATCGACCCGAGACACTTCTACCAGACTCTCAGATGCGACATCTGTGACGTGGAGGAGAACGAAGAGGTCGTGAGCGACACGTGGGAGTGCCGCCAGCGCAAGGGCCATCATTTCCTTGAGTACCTGTGCCCAGACTGCGCACAGGAAGACGACGACCTGAATGACGAGTTCGCTCGGATCAGCCGGTTCGCTGCCAGCGGTTCTCTGGCGGCAGGATTCTACGGCAGGCGCATTGCGTTCCTGACTGGATTGGGCGTGAGTCCGGACTGGAAGGATGGCTAAATGGCTGAAGACAGCGACATAGAAAAGGAACTAGAGGTCATTTTGAGAGGGGGATGTACCTCATGAGATTGCTCGACGGCGAGGAAGATGATGAGAAGCGGAAGCTGCTGATGGATGAATTGAAAGACCTCAAGGAGCGTCGCTTTCGGGTGCTCGATTGCTTCTATGAGAAGTAGACAAAGCGCAGATGAAAGGAGACATCAGAATGAGTGATGACACAGTGAGCGTACGGCAAGAGTACGCAGGGGTACAGACTTTCGAAATCGGTGTGCCGATGCTTGATGCGATGCGGTCGCTGAAGGAATCAGTCGTGAACTGCGACCTTGATGACGACTGCAAGGCAATCTTCGCGATCTGGTACGCATCGGTCAAGATATCTGAGGCGTTTTTGGAAGCCCTTGCGCCGCCGCCCAGCGAGGGCGATTGCGATACCGGGAGCGACATGCTTGCGCACAATCTTTGGAGAGAGCTTGATGCGACTCAGGCTTGCATCGAGACGTTTGCCAATGAGGCAGACCGGCGCTGGAGGGAAAAGGTCGATCTGTCTCTCGTGTCAGATGAAGATTAGGAGTTTTCTGTGCAGCCTTCAGATGACGTAAAAGACGTTGTGACGATTGGAGGCAATCGGTACATGTCTGTCAAAGCAATCAGCGAGGCCTTCGGCCTGTCAACCAGGACGGTGATTAGAAGGCTGAAAGAAAATGACATCCCGTCATTCAGATTCGGCGCAGACTCGCGCAGCGTCAGGTACCGGGAATCCGATGTTGACGCAATGATCGAAGAGGTCGAACGCGAACGGGATCGGTGATGCGAGAGCGCAACATGACCAGGACTGAGAACTCAAAGTCGTTCATCAACACGCGTGTTGCGCCGGCCAAGACGCGGCAGCAGATCAACTCATTGCTCAGGCAAAAGGGTGCAGTTGCCGTTCGCAGCACTGAGGGCGAAAGCCCGAATCGTCCTGGCAAGGATTTCTACGCCATCGAGTTCATTCACGGCGAACAGCGTCTTGCGGCGCGTGTGTCGGTCAGCTTCGACAAGGAATCGCCTAGCGCAGAACGGCAGGCGATGCGAGCAATGTACTGGCACTTGAAGTCAAAGTTCGAAGCCATCGAGCATGGGATTGAGGATTTTGCCGCTGCGTTCATGCCGTATCTGGTTACCGACGATGGCAGGACGGTAGCCGAGCATCTCAAAGATTTTGAGGATGCCTTGCCGGGAGGATTCACGTTCGGTGACGGGAAGCTGTCTCCGAAGCAAATCGATGCATCAACAGAAGCTGACTGGAGGACTGCATGAGTGGTTCCAATGGCAGGGCCGAGCGCCGCCGTCTCTGGCTCGGCCGGCCCGAAACGCCTTCGCATTATCACCCTGTCCCGGTCAAGGGTGGGATGGAGATTGGGAAGACGGCTGAGGCTGTTCGTAAGCGAGAATTGGTGAGAGAGGTCGCAAGGCGATCAGTGTCGCCGCGCAAGGAACAGGAAGCGCCGGAACATGACTGATGGAAAAATGACGACGGCCAGGATTCCGCATGAGCTGAGGCTAAAACTCAGTGGAGTCAACTCGCATCTGCAACAGACATCAGAGCTGGCGGTCAAGAATGACCAGATGCTGTTTGCCTATGGGGGGTACTGCCAGGTCGAGCTGGCACAAAACTACCTGCGCAATCAGGCAGATCGGCTTGACACGCTGGCGGCTGACTACCGGTCTGTGTCGAGAATGATTGGCCAGCTTGAACCAGTTCGCGAACCCTCTGGTGACGCCTAGTGCTAACCAGCGAAATGCTCATGTGGTTGGCATCGATCACGATCATGGCGACAGGGGTACCGCCGGTTCCAGAGGAATATCTTGAACGAGGTTGGGTTCGCGGTGATGAATGTGGAGCGTACACGAACGTGTGCTGGTGGTCGCTCAAGCGTGAGGGTATTGGGCCGCTGGCCGAGCATCCTCGCTCTGGTACCACCTGGCTGCGCACGATTGGGCGCTTGTCACGATGCGAATCCGGCCACAATCGCTGGACAAGATTCACGAACACTGGCGGCACGAAACCCGGCTCGGTTGACAGGGGCGTGATGCAAATCAACAACGAGTGGTGGCCGAACATCAGCGATGCTCAGGCTCACAACCCGTTATTTGCGTACCGCTGGTCAGCGAGCAAGCTGAGGGTTGGCCTTGAAGAGCTGTGGTCATGCTGGGGCCTAACGTTCGGCAGGCATGTGGCAGTCGCAGACTGACGCGAAAGAAGGCACCGTGATTGAAGACCATGTTTTCGTTGTGCCGTTGCTTCATCTGGACGTGACGTACGAGGACGAGAGCGAGAGCATTGCAAGCAGGAGCATCGAGCTGCTGTGGGATATGGACGATCTGGTTAGCTTCTTTGCAACTGAGTCAGAGTCGAACGTCGATGAAATATGCCAGGACATCGTGAATGTCCTGTTGCAGGCTCGCGTTGAGGCTCAAGCAAAGCGCAAGACCGTCGTCACGATTGAGGAGATCAAGCAATCATTCCAGAAGCAGAGCAAGAACAATCACAACTAGGAAGGGATCGTAATGACTGGATCGATTGTCAACCGGCTTGACCCAGAAGAGACTGGCCTGTTCCAGATCATATACGCCGATCCGCCGTGGACCTACCGGGATAAGGTCTTTGACCCTGCGAAAGCGACGGCGCACTCATGGGCATCGAAGCACTACGAAACGATGAGCGTGCAGGAAATCTGCGATCTTCAGCCGCAGCGCGTTGCGGATCGGGATTGCCTCTTGTTCATCTGGGTGACAGGGCCAAACTTGGATGTGTCATTCGATGTGATTTCCGCTTGGGGATTTCAGTACGCCACAGTCGCTTTTGTCT
>JAGGDZ010000330.1 GCA_024648655.1 Chloroflexota bacterium
GTTATTCACTCAAAATCTTATCAGGATTCCCCGCTATTTTACTATCACACCATCTTTGGGACGGTTACAGTCGGCGGCGGCCAGCCAGCGGATGTCGGGATGTCGGAATGTACACTGCACTCATCAGACGTGGATGATTCAAAAGGCGCTTCGGCTTAGAAGCGGCAGTGGTTCGCACATAGGCGGCTAGACATTAGTTGGACTACGTTGCGCTTATGGTACAATTCGCCAACGGAGCGTGTCTGAGGCGTGCAGATAGTTAGTGAGAGGATGCCAAAACATGACCACCGCAATTGGAAACGAAGATGCTTTCGACGAAGTAGAACGCGGGATTGACTGGCTCGAGAAGCTGGAGAGCATCAAGGTGCGGCGAGACCGTGAGGCGGCACTGCGTGAGACCATTGGGTATGTGGACATGCTTCGAGACGCTATTGTCGTTCTGTCGAATGAAGCCGGCGTAGAGCGGATTGCCGAATTGCACGGTAGAGAAATCGCGGACTTAGTCCAAGGCGTCAGACATGGCGGTTCAGGTGATCCCTGGAACGAGTATCTTCGTCCTGCGATACAGGAGCAATAACAGTTCGATCCGATTAGGAGATGAATTAATTGGTAAGAAGTATCGACATACACGCGCACATATCGCCGGAAGGGTTTATCCGCGCCGCGGAGAAGGGTGAGGACTGGTACGGGACGATGGCGGACGCCGGGGGAATGGTCAACTACAATCCCAGGACGGCATGGTCGCCTGAGCAGCGCCTTGCAGATATGGACTCCATCGGGGTGGACGTGCATGTTCTGTCCACAAACGCCTACTTCTACAACTACGACAAGGATGCCGAGACGGTAACGAAGATGTCGCGAGAGGCGAATGACTACGTTTCGCGGCTGACGAAGGACTACCCTACTCGCTTCGCGGGTCTGGCGAACCTGCCGATGCAGGATGTGGCGGCTTCGGTCGCGGAATTGGAGCGATCGGTTATCCAGTTGGGACTGAAGGGCGCGATGATAGGCGACCATGTGAACGGCAAAACCTATGATGACTCCGAGTTCGAGCCGTTGTGGGCTGCTGCGGAGCAGTTAGGCGCGGTACTGCTGATACACCAGGGCGGGCCCACAATCGTCAGCCCGCGCTCGTCGAAGTATCACTTGCCGAATACCATCGGCAATCTTGCGGACCGCACGGTTACATTCGCAGCGTTCGTGTTCGGGGGCGTGATGGACAGGCACCCGGACCTCCGGATATGCCTTTCGCACGCCGGCGGGTATGTGTGCTACGGCATCGGCAGGATGGACAGAGGATGGCAGGTGCGGTCGGAGGCGCGTGTGCACATCGACAAGCCGCCGAGCGAGTACCTGAGCAGCTTCTATTATGACTGCCTGACGCACGACGAGAGGGCATTGCGAACGCTGATCGATCTTGTTGGCGTGGAGCGTGTGCTGTTCGGCACCGACTGGCCTTTCGACATGGCGATAGACTGGCCCATCTCTTGGCTGATGGGCTTGGATAGCCTGACGCAGGACGAGAAGGAAGCGATTCTTTACAAGAACATTGAGGCATTGCTGGGGATTTAGGCACAGGGGCTAACATCGATGGACAGGATGCGCAGGATAGGAAGAGATGATTGCTAAGCAGCAGGACACGGAATACTACATCGATAAAGCGAAGGAGCTTGCGGCGCTGGTGCTGGAGAATACGGACCGCATCAACGAGCAGCGCAAGATACCGACGGATGTCTCGAACGAGATTGCGGACGCCGGGTTCTTCCGCCTACTGATGCCACGCAACCTGGGGGGTGCGCAGCTCGACCATCCGGATTTTCTGCGAATTGTGCAGATATTCGCCGAGGCCGATGGCAGCGTGGGCTGGTCAATGAACCAGAACAATGTCTTCGCCACGAATTCCACGCGGATGAACGACAAGACGCGGGAGGAGATTTATACGAACCCGCGCGCGGTGATTACCAACGGGCCTCCGATGTCGCGGTCGAGGGCGATCAAGGTTGACGGCGGGTATAGTCTAAGTGGGCGGTGGAACTTCAGCAGTGGGAGCGACCACGCAACATGGATTGCGGCGCTGACACCTATTGTGAGCGCGGACGACGAGGCGGCATCTGAGGATGTGGCGCCATCATCACGATCTAATCCGATGGGAGGAGATGACACCAGAAACGTCATCCGTAGGGATACGATGCGAATCCTGCTGATTCCGAAGGATGAGGTGGAGATGGTGAACAACTGGCAGGTGAACGGACTGCGCGGAACCGCAAGCTGGGGGTTCGAGGCTGAGGGGCTGTTCGTGCCGAAGCACCGCACTTATGATCCTGCTTCCGCGCCCCGCGAGCATGGCGCCGTATATCGCATACCGACCTCGCTGCTATTCGCGTCCGGATTCGGGACGGTAGCAATGGGCGCCGCGCGCGCTGCGCTGGATGCTGCCAAGGAGCTTGCTAACCGGAAAGTGCCGGGGAACCTGGA
>JAGGDZ010000468.1 GCA_024648655.1 Chloroflexota bacterium
TCATATCTCAACTCCACTCCAGCGCGCCCTTGCGCCAGGCGTACAGCCACCCGACGACCAGGATCGCCACGAATACGACCATCTCCAACAGAACGAACAGCCCGAACTGGGCCGAAAGAATACCGAAATTCGCTGCCCAGGGAAACAGGAACACCACTTCCACGTCGAAGACTACGAATATCAGCGCGAATGCGTAGAACCGGAAGTTGAACTGGCTCCACCGCCCCGTCAGGGTCTCAAAGCCGCACTCGTATATCGCCTTCTTCACCGAGTCGGGAGCATACGGCCTTATCTTCAAGATCGAAAGGGCCCAGCCTCCAAGCAGCATTCCCAAAGGTATTACCGTAGCGACAAGCACGAAAATCGCTATCAGGGCATACTGCTGAAAGTACACGTCGTCAAGCATATCGTCGGGACCAGCTCCTTGGGCTTCGCCATTACATGGCGTTCACATTAGAATTCAAGCGTATGAAGCGTCTAAATCAGGCTCGGATGTCGGCTGAAATATAGCAGGTGACGGCTGGGTCTGCAACTCAAAATCGGCTTCAGTCCAGGCGTCAATCTGGCAATTCAGACTCGACATTCCTGATTTCGCTACACAATCAGTCCCACGCTATGACATAATACGGACTCAAATTCCCTGAATCATCAATTCCAGATTCCGCAGCGTGCCGAAAGACGAAACCACCCATACATCACTCCCCTCGATGTTCGACTACTATGGCGAATATGTTCAGCGTGCGCTTAAAAGCAATCTGGATCTGCGCGGCTCAGCCGTTTACGATATGCTCAGGTACTACATGGGCTGGGCGGACGAGACAGGCGCGCCAATCAGCGCAATGACCGGCAAGGCGGTGCGGCCCACGCTCTGTCTATTTGGGTGCGAGGCCGTCGGCGGCTCGCTGCACCAGGCTATGCCCGCCGCGGTCGCGCTGGAGTTCATTCACAATTTTTCCCTGGTGCATGACGACATCCAGGACGAGGACGAGACTCGACACAACCGAAAGACCCTGTGGGCCGTGTGGGGGAAGCCGAAGGCCCTGATCGCCGGAAATGTGCTCAGAGTTGTTGCCGACACCGCCCTGCACTCGCTTGAACACGAAGGACTGGAGCCGAAACGGTCAATCACCGCCGTTAGCCTTCTTACGGAGTCCTACCTGGAAATGATCGAGGGCCAGTACCTCGACCTGTCCTACGAGGGAAGGCCGGACATAGGAATGGATGACTACCTGCGTATGATCTCGCGCAAGACGGGCGCTCTCCTCAGATGTTCCCTCAACCTGGGCGCGGCTGTCGGCGCCGACGATCCCGACCTGATATCCGCGATGCGGGAATGCGGAAGGGCGCTGGGCTATGTCTTCCAGATAAGAGACGACGTGCTGGGAGTGTGGGGGAAAGAAGAGATAACGGGCAAGCCTGTCGGGGCGGACATACTGAGAAAGAAAAACTCGTATCCTATTGTCTTCGCCATGGAAGCCGCCGCCAGCGAAGACCGGGAAGCGATTGCATCCATTTACTCCAAACCCAATCTGGATGACGGGGACGTGGAATCCGTATTGACCATAATGGATAGGGTAGGGGTCGCGGAACACGCCCAGGCCGAGGCCGCCAGGTGGGCGGATGTGGCAATTCAGGCAATTGCTCCCCTGGAACTCTCTCACCAGCACCGGGAACAGA
>JAGGDZ010000440.1 GCA_024648655.1 Chloroflexota bacterium
TACGGCCTGCCGCTGGCGGCGCCCGGAGTCGATGCCGGTGACGTATCGGAGGCTATGCGTTCGGACAAGAAGGTGGCTAGCGGGAATATCCGCTGGGTGCTGCTGGACGGCATAGGCAACGCCACTACCCGGAACGATGTACCCGCTGACACGGTGCGGACGGTATTGAATGACCTGATGAAATGACGACTTGCACTCGTCATTTGTATGTTAAATATCCCCTCTTCCTGAGGGCTTGCAGGGGTATGAAAATGTGCAAACCGACCGCGCCAAAGTCCCCTCTCCCTCTGGGAGAGGGTTAGGGTGAGGGCAAATACATACCCCTCTCAGCTCCCTGAGGGAGAGGGCTAGGGTGAGGGTGAACTGCAATTCAGTCATTCCCGCGAAAGCGGGAATCCAGCATGACCTGGCGATAAGATCATCCAAGATGAATCGCAGTCCAGATTGAACTCGGAGGGCCGTTGGAATACCTCGACTGGATACTGATGGTCCTGCTGGGCGTATTCTCCGGCGCTTACGGCGTTCTTGTCGGAGCGGGCGGCGGTTTCATCCTCAGCCCGATGCTGTTGCTGCTCTTCGACACTGAAGAACCTGAGACGGTGGCAGGCACAGTCCTGGCCGCCATAGCCATAAACAGCATCCTGGTCGCCGTCAGGTACATCAGGATGAAGGTCTTGGACTATCGCAGCGCGCTGCTTTTCGCAGGCGCTGCGGCTCCGGGGGCCGTCATAGGAGCGTTCGGCGTGAGCGCGGTCGCCCCTGAGATATTCAGGACTCTGTTCGGCATCCTCCTGCTATTGCTCGCGCTTCAGCTCGCGTTTCGCCCTAACATAGTGCGAGTTCTGAGGATCGGGCAGTCGCGCCGCCTCATATCCATGCCTGTCAGTCAACGCCACATCAAAACGGCGTCCGGCCAGGAATACCGCTACGAGTTCAACGAGACTCTTGCCACGTCGTTCAACGTCGTTCTCGGATTCATTTCCAGCTTCTTCGGGATAGGCGGTGGTTTCCTGCGGACGCCCGTGCTCGTTCTGGCCTTCGGATTTCCGGTCCGGATAGCAGCCGCGTCATCGGTATTCGCGCTCGCTATCTACGGCAGCGCGGGCGCATTGACTCACGGTTACCTGGGACACATAGAACTGTTCCCGACGCTGCTGTTCATCGGCGTCGGCCTGGCTGCCGGCGGACAGATCGGCGCGATGCTCTCAGGTCGAGTCCAGGGTGTCTGGGTAATGCGGATGTTGTTGGTCGTGGTCCTGTTGCTGGGCATCCGCCTGATCTGGCAGGGCGTCGCCGGGTAGAGAAACCGAGCGAGGTAACGGGTCTGCACAGCAGAGAAGTAGTCAGTCCGACGGATTGATCTCGCCCTGTTCGTTTGCCGACAGCAGCGACTGGTAAGAGTATCATCTCCGCCTCAGCTCCGCGCTTCCGC
>JAGGDZ010000252.1 GCA_024648655.1 Chloroflexota bacterium
AGCCCAACAACGTCAGCCTCCATTGCCCTCGTCCGGCGTCATCGCCTTCGCTTCCCGCCACAACTGTTCCTTCTCGTCCATGGACAGCGAATCAAACGATACACCCCGCTCACGGCTCAGCCGCTCCATTATGACGAATCTGCCATAGAAGCGCCGGTTCGTACCTCGAAGCGACGCCTCCGCCTCGATGCCCAGCCATCGCGCCGCGTTGACCACCGAGAACAACAGGTCGCCGAGTTCCTCCTCGCGCTCCTTATCCGATCCTGCGCCTTCAATCTCTGAAAGCTCCTCAGCCACCTTGTCCAGCACGCCCTGAAAATCGTCCCAGTCGAAGCCCGCGCGCTCGGCTCTCGATTGTATGGACTGGGCATAAGCGAGAGCGGGCATGTTCTTAGGCACGCCGTCGAGAATTGACGCGCCCGATTCCGCCCTCTCCTGCCGCTTGACGGCATCCCAGTTCGCAATCGCGCCCTCAGCGTCCGGCACCCACTTGTTGTCGAACACATGCGGGTGCCGGCGCACCAACTTGTCCACCAGAGTGCCCATCACTTCGTCCCGCCTGAACTTCCCTCCGTCCTCGCCCAGCTTCAACTGAAACAGCACATGAAACAGCACATCACCCAACTCCTCCACTATCTTGCCGGTGTCGCCCTCCTCTATCGCCTCGATGAGTTCGTAGCACTCTTCGAGGAACATGTCCGCCAGAGATTCGTGCGTCTGTTTCTTGTCCCAGGGGCACCCGTCAGGCCCGAGCAAGTAGTCAAGAACCTGATGAACGCCTTCGTATGTGCCGGGATAGCTCTTGTTCGTTGTCATATCGTTCCTATCCATTCAATTCCTATCCATTCAATTTCCTGCTGCCAGGGCTATACGGCTGTTATTCCAGGGGAGCGCAACCCAGGGGAGCGCAACGGACGAGGAACCTGAACGTCTTCTCAGGGATTGACTTCTGATTTACATAAGGGGTCATATACCATTGTGCAAACGCTATCAGATTGGCGGGTCGGATGGTAGCATTGAAGTATGCTAAGCATCGCAAGAATTGCCGCCGCCGCGCTTTTCACGGCGCTCGTTCCGCTGTTGCTGATTACCGGCAGCGTCAGGTTCGTCATCAACCTACCCGCGCTGTACAGCTACGGCTTCGACAGGTACGAAATCTCAGAGTACACCCGCATCGAGCGCGCCGACCTTATCGCCGCGGGCAAGCAGATACGCGACTACTTCAACAACGATGAGGAAAACCTGATTATCCGCACATACGTAGGCGGCGTGCTGGCAGAGTCATTGTACAATGAGCGCGAGACTCACCACATGCGTGATGTGAAAGCTCTGGTTCGTGGCGTCTATCTGGTGCAGATGCTCGTCCTGCTGTACATGGTGGCGTACATAGCCGTCGGGTTCTGGCTGCGCCGCGCCGACTTCTGGGAGATGCTGGGACGCGATGTGAGCAGGGGCGGCAAGCTGACGCTTGCTCTCGTCGTCGTTGTGGGGCTGCTTGCGCTGGTCGCCTTCAACCAACTGTTCCTGCTGTTCCATCTCGTCAGCTTCAGCAACGACTTCTGGATGCTCGACCCGCGCCGCGACTACCTCATTGCCATGTTCCCGCAGGGCTTCTTCTTCGACGCCACGATGCTCATAGCCTTCTGCACAATAGCGTCAGCCACTGTTCTCGTCGCCATCCCGCGGATCGCCCGGATAATTGCGCGCGGCTGGCAGGGGGAAGGGCGTTGATGGTTTGCCGCTCTTGCGGCTTTCACTCCCGTCCAATTTACCCCATCAAGAGGGAAGGGACATTAAGAGGGAAGGGACATTGAGCCTGCGTCCGTAGGCGATTCAGGTATTTACTCACCCTTGTCAGCCCTATGGGGAGATGCCTCTGGTAGAAGAGAGGACGAGGACTTTGTGGGGGGTTACACGTTGAAACCGTAGTCGCGCTCCACCCGCGCCACGCGCACCTTGTAGCTCTTATAGTATGTGTCGCGTCCCCGCTGCTGGATAATGAGGTGCTCTGCCAGTTCCTTGAACGCCCGTATCGTCTCGTCGCTGTCCCAGTAGGACACGGCGATGCTCAGGTCGTCATCGCCCGTAGCCTCAACGCCGAGGAAGCCCGGGTGGTTCTTCGCCAACTCCAAGATAGTCT
This sequence comes from Chloroflexota bacterium, assembly GCA_024648655.1. Classification (GTDB taxonomy): domain Bacteria; phylum Chloroflexota; class Dehalococcoidia; order Lucifugimonadales; family JADFKI01; genus Bin90. The sequence continues at coordinate 2,141 of JAGGDZ010000252.1, forward strand.
GAGTATCCTCCGCGTAGCCCTCATGCGCCCCCGTATGCGTAGATGAGAATATCGCCGCGTAGTAGGGCGGCTGCGGTGTATTCGCCTGTGTCATATATCTCCCTCTGTGCGTCCTTTACCTGCCCGTGAGGATGGTCACCACCGTGTCAAAGATTTCATCGGCGTGGATGCGGAGCTGCTCCTCGCTCAGTCCTGCGATAGGATGCGGCGTGAAAATCACAGGATAGCCGGACGCGCCCCACATCGCCGCCATCGAGTTCGAAGTCTCGATGAATCGGTCGGTGCAAATCGTAACCGACGGGATGCCCGCCTTCTCTACATGTACTCCGTCGTGCACACTGCACGCGCTGCACGACCCTCAATCACCCACACCGACAATCACATAGTCGCACTCCTCTGCCATATCCGCGACCACGGAGGGATCGGCCGGCTTTGACGCCGACGGCTTGGCGTGGTACTTGATGCCGGCTATGCCGAATCGCTCGTCGAGCAGGTCGGTAAGTTGTTCAAGGTACTCCTTGGCGTTCACCTTGCTGTCGTCTATGATGCCCACGCGCTTGTCGCGCAGGTCGTTTAGACGCGGCGCGCCCTCGAACTCCGGCACTATCGGCAGCGTCGTCGGGTCAACCAGCACATAGCGTTGTCTCGTCTCTACGACCATCGTTGTCCTCCTGATATGATTATCGGCAAAGAAATAGAGATTTCCGTATTCGTATTATTGTTGCACACGTCCATATTACTGCTGCATACGCTGAAACAACGCTTCTCATAGTCCGTCCAGCGGCGCCCCCCTCGAGACGACCTGTCGCCGTTCGATAGAAGCCATCCGAGCGCTTGTAATGCGAATACCTTCACTCACATCACCAAAGCCCTCGACAGGCTACACGCCCATCGCGCAGGCGCAGCCACCGCCCGCGCTGCCTCCACAGCACCCGCCGGCGCCTGCGACGGCGCTCGTCTGTCCGCTGTCGTCGGACGAGAACGCTGCGAACACGGAGAACACGCGTCGCGACTCGCTCCCGCAGTCCGGACAGGGCGCAGGCTCGTCAATCTGGCTCATCGAGCGGCGCTTATCGAACCGGTTGTGGCAAGTAACGCAGGTGTATTCGTAGATGGGCATAGGTAACCTCTTTGCATATTATGGCGGACTTTGCATGATTCTATGGTTATCGTTGCGTCAGGTCAACCAACAGGCGATAATGGAAATATCCCGTTTATCCTGTCCATTTCGTTATTTCCAATGCAAAAGGGCTTATGCAAAAGGGCTTATGATGACTACTACACAGAAAACTCTGCCTGACGAGCGAGGAAGATTCGGCGACTTCGGCGGGCGCTTCGTGCCCGAGACGCTAATGAGCGCAATCGAAGAACTTGAACGCGAGTATGCGACGGTGCAAAGCGACGAAGAATTCCAGGCGGAATTGCAGTCCCTTTCGACCCACTATGTCGGACGCCCTACCCCCCTCTACTACGCTGAGAACCTGAGCGCCGAGCTTGGAGGTGCGCAGATTTACATCAAGCGCGAGGACCTGGCGCACACCGGCGCGCACAAAATCAACAACGCACTCGGACAGGCGTTGCTCGCCAAGCGCATGGGCAAGAACCGCGTCATCGCCGAGACCGGCGCAGGCCAGCACGGCGTCGCAACCGCAACCGTCTGCGCCATGCTTAAGCAGGAGTGCATCGTCTATATGGGCGAAGAAGACATCCGCAGGCAGGCGCTCAACGTATTCCGCATGCGCCTGCTGGGCGCGGAGGTGCGCTCCGTGTCATCGGGCAGCAAGACCCTCAAAGACGCTATCAACGAGTGCATCCGCGACTGGGTAACCAACGTCGAGGACACGCACTACCTCATCGGCAGCGTCGTGGGCCCCCATCCGTACCCCATGATGGTGCGCGACTTCCAGAAAATCATCGGCGCGGAGGCGCGCGCGCAGGTACTATCCACAGTCGGCAGGCTGCCCGACTACGCCGTCGCATGCGTAGGCGGCGGAAGCAACGCCATGGGCCTCTTCTACGAATTCATCGGCGACGAGACGGTGAAGCTGGTCGGAGTCGAGGCGGGTGGCGAGGGTGTTGAGACCGGCAGGCACTCATCCACGCTCACTTCCGGCAGGGTAGGGGTCTTGCACGGCAGCATGTCCTACCTCTTGCAGGATGACGACGGGCAGGTCATGGAGGCGCACAGCATATCCGCGGGGCTTGACTACCCCGGCGTAGGCCCAGAGCACAGCTGGCTCAGTGACATTGGTCGCGCAGAGTATGTCAGCGTAACCGACACCGAAGCGCTGGAAGGCTTCCGGCTAATGTGCCGCACCGAAGGCATCATCCCAGCCCTCGAACCCGCGCACGCAGCGTACTACATCGCCCAGCTCGCCCCTACGCTCCCGCCTGACCGGATAATCCTGATGGGGCTGAGCGGACGCGGTGACAAGGACATGGACACCGTAGCCTCCGCACTCGGCGTCAGCATATAGCCGCGGGTAGTCAGCGTAGCCGAAGAGCGGCGCGCAGAGGTGGAACCAATCGGCTTGTTTGCCCGCTCGACGCAGCCCTGCGCCGAACGCCCTATCGCCGTCGGAATCTGAGGAGCGCCATGCGCCATGGTTGAACGGACGACTTCGGATTCTGCCCGGCAGTCCCGCGCGACCCGCTTCATGCTCGTCGCGGTCATCGGTTTCTCTGCGATTCCCGTCTATATCGCCGTGGCGGACACGCACCGCGCCCCCTTCGTGTTCACCGCGTTCCTGTACGCCGGCCAGTTCGTGGGACTGGGCGCATACACGATAGCCAGATACCGCCTGCTGTTCTTCCGGCGGCAGCCGCTCGGCGCAATGGCGCGGCAGGTCGTCAGACCCACGATGCTGCTGACCTTGACGGGCTACCTCAACTACGCATTCTACTCATGGTCCACCGAATACATAGACCCGGCGGTGACGACCGTGATCTTTGGCGGCTGGACGTTCTCCACCGTCCTGTTCATCGGCTGGACATTCAGATCCGAGCGGCGCTACGAGCGCACTTCCGGCGCGCTGATCGGCTTCATGCTCATCGGATTCGCAGGATTCGCGCTCGCCATCCTGAGCCAGCGAGCCGACATCTTCGACTTCGGGCAGGGCATAACGCCCCTCGTCGAGGTTGCCATCGGCGTGGTGCTTGCCGTCATCTCCATGAGCATGGCGACCCTCGGCTCATTCGTGCTCAGGTGGGGAGTCGAGACAGCGCAGCGCGTCAAGGATACCGGCGAGCAGCCATACGAAAAGGACGACCTCGAAATCGCCGGAGTGCTCACAGGCATAGTCGTAGCCGCGCTCGCCGCCGTCCCCGTCAATCTGGCATTGGGGCTTCTGCGTGGCGAATCGCCGTCCGGCATCGCCGCGCCCGACTACGCCCTCGCGTTCAGTGTCGGCGTATTCTCGCTCGGCATATGCACCATCCTCTTCAGACGCGCAAACCTGATGACACGGAACCTCGGCATCATCGGCATGACCTACGCAACCCTGCCGCTATCACTCCTCTGGCTCGCCCTCCTAGCCGAGATCCAAGTCGAGCGCCCTCTATACCTAGCATCAGGCGCCGCCCTTATAGTAGCATCTAACCTCCTCGTCCACTTTCTGGGAAGGCGGGCGTCGGAGGAAATCTAGGGATTCAAGCTAGCGTAGGTACCATCAAACACACAACACTATCGACAATAAGCGGGTATGAACGATACGGAGCTATAGGGCTGGGCATTGTATCTTTGACTAGCGAAGTGGTAATCGCATAAGTTAGGGAAAGAGGTTCCGAGTGCGCCAGTGGATGGGGGTGGAATGAATTATGCCCTACGCTCGCTATTGTCGTGTGCTTTACGGGGAGACTTGTGCTTGATACACTAGGTTTGCCGGTTAGTTTGATCGGCACATTTATCTAGGCAGCGCTGCACGGGGAGTTTGCAAGGTCCGCGTGACCTGAAATGAACGAAGAAGATAGCGATAGTGACCAGATGAGGCGCGCAAGCGCCTCAGCCATACGCCACCTCGCGCGCAGACCGAGGACCGAAGCAGAGGTCCGCATGTTTCTGCGCCGCAAGTTTTCCCACGACATCGCAGAGCAGGTCGTTGCAGACCTGCGTGAGCGTTCCCTTATCGACGATGCGGAGTTCGCGCGCCTTTGGGTGGAGAGCCGCCTTCGCACGAAACCTCGCAGCGCGTGGCTTGTGAGGCGCGAACTGATGGACAAGGGCGTCGCAGGCAACATCGCCGATGCCGCAGTCGAAGATTCCGACGATTCCGAGAACGCTTACCGTGCCGCATCCACTTATTCTCGCCGCCTGGACGGGGCGGACTACGAGACTTTCCATCGCAGGCTGTACGGCTATATGGGCAGGCGCGGGTTCAGCGCGTCCATAAGCCGCAGCGTCATCTCCAGCCTTTGGCGCGCCCGTGAAGAGGGCGCCGAACGGAGGTAATTCCCCATGGCGGAAGCACAGTTATCGAGCCTGATTCTGATAGCCATCTGCATATTGCTGTCGGCGTTCTTCGCGTCATCAGAGTCGGCGTTTCTCGCACTCGAGCGGGTCAGGCTCGCTCACCTCATCAACACCAACAGACCCGGGGCGCAGCGTATTGCAGATATGCTAGAGCGTCCGGAGCGCCTGCTTTCCACCATCCTTCTTGGACAAAACCTGGTGAATGTGGGGTTCACTGCGCTGATTACCGTGGTCGTGCTAAACCTGCTGGGCGAGGGACGCGAGGGGCTTGCTACCATTCTGGCGACCATGGCAGGCACCGCGCTCCTGCTGATATTCGGTGAGACCATTCCGAAGACCATCGCGGTGCATCAGTCGGAGCGCATCACCTTTTGGTATGCGCGTCCTCTTAAAACGCTCGAAACGCTGTTCTGGCCCATCATCTTCCTCCTGCAAGGCATTACGAACTGGACGACCCGGCTGCTCGGCGTAGATCCGCAAGCGCGCGACTCTATCACCGAGGGCGAACTTCTCACGCTCATCGATATCGGCGAAGCAGAGGGCACTTTCGAGCCGGGTGAGGCGGAGCTGCTGCGCGATGTCTTCCGCTTCGGCGACCGTCAGGTGCGCGAGGTGATGACGCCTCGCCCTGAGATGATTAGCGTGCAGCACAGCTCGACCCTCAGCGAGTTTCTCGAAGTCTATGACCAGCACTCGCACACGCGATTCCCCGTGTACAACAACGACTCGAGCGAGAACATCATCGGCATCCTGTCGGCGAAGGATGTGCTGCGGGCGATGGCGCGCAACGGCGGCTTAGAGATGGACGCCTCGGTAACGGAAGTCGTCCGTGCCCCTCTGTTCGTGCCGGAAACCAAGCGCACCGCCGAACTTTTCGACGAGATGCGAAAGGATGGCCACCAGATGGCTATCATCGTGGACGAGTACGGCGGACTTGCCGGCTTGGTCACGCTCAAGCGCCTGTCCGAGGAGGTTGTCGGTGCGCATGGCGAGGAGGGCGCGGCTCCCGAAGAGGAGTACGAGAGCCTCGACGATAATACCTTCCAAGTCGAGGCGGCTATGAGCGTGGACGAGGCGAATGAAGATCTTGCTCTCAACATTCCGGGTGGAGACTTCGACACCGTCGCGGGGTTTGTGCTGGACAGGCTCGGACACATTCCCCGAGAAGGCGAGACGCTTGAGTACGAGGGCATGAAGATCGAGGTTATCGAGATGCGAGCGCTGAAGATAGAGACCGTTAAGGTTACTCGCTTGAATGCGGCTGAACCCGGCTGGCGGGGCTTCCAAAGGGGCAATGAACTCAGCGAGTAGCAGAGCGATTGACACGCTGGAAGGGCACGTTGCGGCTGCGATTTCTGAGCGTGACTTATCGGGCAAGCGGCTGCTAGTCGCGGTATCGGGGGGGCATGATTCGCTGGCGCTGCTGCATGCACTGTGTCATCTGCGGGGTGATTACGGACTGACGTTGTGTGGGGCGCACCTGAACCATAGGCTTCGGGGCGCGGAATCGGACGCGGACGCGGAGTTTGCGCGGGATACATTCGAGCGGCTGGGCATTCCGTTCACCGTGGGCGGCGTGGATGTGGCGGCGTACCGCAGACAGTACAAGCTTTCTCTGGAAGATGCGGCTCGCAGGGTGAGATACTCATTTCTGGCTGATGCTGCCGCGAAGCATGGCGCGGAGGCGATTGCGCTTGGGCATACGGCGGACGACCAAGCCGAGACGGTGCTAATGCACATCATACGAGGGAGCGGGCTGGATGGGCTGCGTGGGATGCAGACGCTGGACGGGCGGACGATTGGCAGCAGGCGGGTTGCGCTGTTTCGGCCTATGCTGGGCTTGAGCCGAGCGGAGACGGAGGGGTACTGCGGAGCGCTGGGCTTGACGCCGCGTGTCGATCCGTCAAATTCGTCGCCGGAGTTTCTGCGTAATCGCATACGTATGGAGCTTGTGCCCCTGCTTGAACAGATGAACCCGTCGGCGCGTGATGCGCTGGTGCGCCTGGCGCGGAATGCGACGCAGGACAGCGAGTATATCTGGGAGCGTGCCGATGCGGTTTGGCGCGAAGTGGCGCAGACGGTCGAAAGCGGCGTCATCAGACTGGATGCCGTAGCGCTTGGCAAGGAGCACGCGACGATTCGGGGGCGTGTACTGCGGCGCGCGATCGAGGCGGCGGGCGGGGAGATTACACAGCGGCACATACTGGATATGATGGCGATGTTGGGGGACGCGCCCGGCAAGAGGCTGCACCTGTCGGGGGGGCGTGGATTCGTTACGGGGTACGGTGAGGCATATGTGGGAAGAGTGGAAGTGGTGGAGGATGCGCTGATGCCGTTGCCTGCGCTGCGCGGGGAGTTCCCGATGCCTGTTCCGGGTGAGGCGCGAGTGGAGGGATGGCATATTACCATAGCTAACATTGATAGACAGGATGTAGGGGATGTACGGGATGAATTGGAACATAGGGATCCTGTGCATCCCTGTAAGTTCAATTTCAGCGAGATGTTGGATATGGATTGTGTGGGTGAGGAGCTGCGTGTGCGGGGGCGACTGCCGGGGGATCGGTTTCAGCCGCTTGGGATGGATGGCTCGAAGTCGCTGCGGGAGTTCATGATAGACGCTCGGATTCCGCGTGGATGGCGCGACGGGTTGCCACTGATGGTGTCTGAGCGGGGCATTGTGTGCGTGCCTGGGTGGCGCATCGCGCACTGGGCGCGGGTTACGGAGGAGACGAAACGCGCTCTGAGGCTCGATGTGGCTTTCGAGGGATGAACGGGGTCAGTCTTGCTGGAGGCGTCTGAGCTGCTCGCGCAATACGGCTAGTTCGGCTTCGGCTGCGTCTGCACGGGCTGCCTCTGCATCTGCGCGCGCGGCGTCGAAGTCTGCACGGGCGGCGGCTTCTTCGGGAGTGGGTATGTACTCACCTGTGGCAGGGTCTCTGAGGCGTATCTGTTCCTTTTCCCAGCAGATGTCCAAGCCCAGCACAGGGCTGTGCCCCCAGATCAGGCCGTCCGGCTCGTGGTGGATTTCCAGTGGCTCATAGCGATCGCCGACCAAGGCGTCGCCTGCGAGCGCGGTATCGTGGAACTCGCCGCCGGTGTGATCGAAGCGCCAATACTCGCGCACTCCGTAGGCAGCGTAGCCTTCGCGCTTCACGGTGTAGTCGCGGCGTCCTGTGCTGCGCGACGCTACTTCGAGGATGAAGTCGGGTGGCTTGCCTACTTCGCTGATGACATAGCCGTTGCGCGCTACTATGGCACCGGGGTCAACGCCGAATGTCACTACACAGTCGGGCACGAATCGCTCGGCGTCGTTGTCCCCGTTGTACCGGAGATAGCCTTCACCGCACACGAGCACATCGTTGCGCTGGGCGAAATGGTAACGAACGATGCTTCCGAAGTCGAGCAGTCGAAAGGTTTGCTGCATATCAGGCTCTCTCGGCGGGTCGGGCAACGGAACTATGTGAGCGTACTTGCCGTTGGCAGTTGGCTTGGCGATGCCTTGGGTTGTCATGGCTTTCCTTTCCCAGGAGAAGGCGCACCGATACCGTTACGGCATTATAACACGTGAACGGGCGCAGACATGTTGGAGGAGGCGCGGCGCAGACGAATTGCGCTGCACTTAGCTGCATTTACATGATGCGGTCGAGGCGGGGGCTTGGTGTGATGCCTGGCATTCTGCCGCGACGGGCGACGGGAGCGCCGTCAATCTCGTGAATTTCGGCGCTGAAGCCAAGAGGAGGCGCGCCGGCGATTGCTTCATCGGCGCTGAAGCCGTTGACCGGGGCTTCCTCGTCGATGAATTGGCGTATGGTGTCCTTGTTCACGCCGTGAGTCACGAAGATGTCAACGTGCTGGAAGCCCTGCGCGTCCAGCTTCGCGCGAATTTCCTTGACCAGGCAGGGGGTTACGCCGCCGCGCTCGGCCGGGGTGCTCAGGTTCACGCCGCGCAGCCTGTCGCGGAACGCGCGCGCCACGTTGATTGCTTCTTCCGCCTCGTCCTTGAAGGTGTCGATTATGGCGATTCTTGGGATTTCTAGGGGGAGATGCCGGTCGTAAGACTGGAGAGCCTTGACGGTGTCGCCGAGAAGAAGAGGGAGCGCATGCTGCATATATCCGGTAGGGGTTACGCTGGCGAGCCGAGCGCCGAGCATAGAGGAGACGGCGACGCATCCGCCGGTTACGGCGGCGTAGTCTATGAGCGGAACGACGTTTGGGTGCGCGTAGGCCGGGACGGTGCAGACTACGGGGACGCTGCCGGCGGCATTGACACATTCGCGGGCGGCTGTCGCCCAGCCGCTGGACGCCGCGAGCATGCCGCAGATCGTCATTTCGTAGAGACCGATGACGCTGTATGCCGCCTTGATGCGGAGGGCGACCTCGCCTGCTGTCATCTCTCGTCCTTCACTGAGTGCCCAGACTTCTATGCCGGTTTCCGGGAGGACCTTTTCCAGCAGGGCGCGGACTTCTTCGATGCCGCAGAGGACGCCGTTGCGGTTCGGGCAGAATTCCAGCGTGACATCGGGGCTGACGTTCTCGCTACGCAGGATAGTCTGCGTGCGCTGGGACTGTACATCGCTGCGGTCGCCAATTAGAACTGAGGGGGGAACGTCGAAGTCGGGAGTTGTCATAAGTGTTCTTCTAATACCGTCCGTAGCTCAAGATTGTCAACCGGATTTACTGAGATGTCGCTTGTTCATGGGGTGCTTGTTCCTGGGATGCTTGTTCCTGGGATGAAAGGAGACGCGCGCCAAGAATCTTTTCCATGTGCTGAAGGGCGTTTTCGTGCGCCTGTTGGTCGAATGAGGCAACGCAGTCTGTGGGGACGTCCACAGGGTAGTCGCGGTTGCGGGCATCGGCGACGGTGTGCATGACGCAGATGTCGGTGCATACGCCGCAGACGATGACGCGGTCGGGCTGAAGGTCGGCGAGTGTGTCTTCGAGATTGGTGTCATAGAAGGCGCTGTACCGGCGCTTGGGCAGGTGAATGCCCTCGTAGTCGCGCAGTTCAGGGATAATTTCAGGCTCTTCCGTGCCACGAACGCAGTGTACCGGGAACATCTGGAATTCGAGGTCGTCCGGGTCGTGCGTGTCGCAGATGAAGATGACGCTGCCGCCTGCCGCCTGCTCGGCCTCTATGAGGCGTTGCACGTTGGGGATGATTTCTCGCGCGGTGTCTCCGCAGTACAGATTGTGCCCGTCTTCCATAAAGCCGACAACCATATCAGTTACGAGAACTACGTTTGCCACAGGGCTGCCTCACAGGGAAGTATGTATTGGGCACATCTTATATTGAGAAGATGTCAATCGCAATAGTAAGTTTAAGAAAATTACGAAAGGGTAGCGTCAGCGTCTTTGAGTTGTCTTGGGGATGCCGCCGAAGCGCAGGCGGAGCAGTCCCTTGATATCTTCAATTGCGGTGCCGAGTATCTTTACGCGGGTGTCGGGGTCGTCTGTCCAGTGGACGGGGATTTCGCGTATCTTGAAGCCGTTGGCTTCGGCGAGGATGAGCAGCTCGGTGTCGAAGAACCAGCGGTTGTTCTTGATGAGAGGTACGAGGCTGCCGACTGCGCGGCTGCTGACCGCCTTGAAGCCGCACTGCGCGTCTCGGAAGCCTGTGAAGAACATCGAGCGGAAGAGGAAGCTATATCCTCTTGATGTTATCTCGCGCTTGATAGGGCGGCGCTCGACACGAGCACCGCTTATGAGGCGCGAGCCGATGGCGATGTCGAAGCCCTGCTCGGCGACTGCGCTGACCAGAGGGTGAAGCGCGGCAAGGTCGGTGGATAGGTCAACGTCCATGTACGCCACGATGTCGGCTTCGGAAGCCAGCCATGCGGTGCGGAGCGCCAAGCCGCGCCCTCTCTGTTCGAGGCGGAAGGGAGACACACCGGGGTATTCCTGCGACAGGCTCTTCGAGACTTCCGGAGTTGTGTCTTCGGAGCCGTTGTCAGCGATAACGATGCGCCAGTCGTAGGCATTGAAGTTGGCGGAGAGGTGCGCGTGAAGCACGGGTATGCTTTGCGGCAGGGCGTGCTCTTCGTTGAGCACAGGTATAACGATGTCAAGTCTTTTTTGGGTCATAATTTGCGAATTATCGTTAATCATCAATTCTAGTCTAATGTCTAGTCTAATGGCGGAAGTGACGGGTGCCTGTGAAGAGCATAGCGATGTTATGCTCGTTGGCGGCGGCGATGACTTCATCGTCGCGGATCGAGCCGCCGGGTTCGGCGATTGCGGTGATTCCGCCGGATGCCGCCATCTCAATGTTGTCGGCGAAAGGGAAGAAGGCGTCTGATGCAAGTACGCTGCCCTTTGCCTTGTCCTCGGCGATGCGTAGAGCGAGGTGAACGCTGACTACGCGGTTGGGCTGTCCCGCGCCCATGCCGACGAGAGTATTGTCCTTTGCGAGAACGATAGTATTGGACTTGATGTGCTTGGCTGCCTTCCACGCGAATGTGAGGTCGGCAAGCTCGGCGTCCGTAGGCTGGCGCTCGGTAACGACCTTCCAGTCTGCGGTGGATTCGGCGATGTCGTCGGTCTGCTGCACTAGCGCGCCCCCGGAGACGAGGCGCACGTCCAAGCCCTCCTGGGGGCCTGATGCGGGCGCGACTTCAAGCAGGCGAGTGCGGCGGCGGCGGCGCAGGACTTCGAGCGCGTCGTCTTCGTAGCCGGGCGCGATGATGATGTCGAAAAGGACGCCGCGCATTGCCCGCGCTGTATCAGCGGTCAGGGCGCGGTTGAAGGCGACGATTCCACCATACGCGGAAACGGAGTCGCCCTCGAACGCTCGCTGATACGCCGTTGGCTGATGATCGTGGATGGCAAGTCCGCAAGGGTTGGTATGCTTGATGACGGTCGCCGCCGGCTGATCGAAGTCTGCGACCACGCGCCATGCGGCATCGGCGTCGAGGTAGTTGGTGTATGACATGTCGATGCCGTGAAGCTGCTTCGCGCGGACGATGCCGCCTGTCGATAGAGGTGCGGCATAAATGCCTGCCTGCTGGTGGGGGTTTTCGCCGTAACGCAGCGCAGATACCTTACTGAATCCGAAAGTCGTCTCATCCGGTTCGAGTACGTCTGCACCTAGATACTGGCCAAGATACTGGGAAATAGTCGTGTCGTAGAGCGCGACGTGCTGGAATGCCTTGCGCGCCAATGCACGGCGTTCGTCCTGGGTCAGGTCTTTGCCGGCGACAAGGCGTTCGGCTATCCAGCCATAGTCGGCGGGGTCAACGACGACGATGACGTGCGGGAAGTTCTTGGCTGCGCCGCGAATCATGGTGGGCCCGCCAATGTCGATGTTCTCCAGCGCGTCTATGAGGGTGGCGTCGGGACGGCTCACGGTGTCAACGAATGGGTAGAGGTTGGAGGCGACGACATCGATTGCGCCGATACCGTGCGCGGCGAGTTGCGCGTTGTGCTCGGCGATGTCGCGGCGGGCGAGTATGCCGCCGTAGATGGCGGGGTGCAGGGACTTCACGCGTCCGTCAAGAATCTCTGGGAAGCCGGTGATGTCCTCGACGTGCTGCGCGGGGATGCCGGCGGCAGATATGGCGGCGTGCGTGCCGCCTGTGCTGACGAGCGAGTGGCCGCTGTCGTGAAGAGCGCGGGCGAAGTCGGCGAGGTTGGTCTTGTCGTAAACGCTGAGGAGCGCTTGCATTTGTGTGTCCTTCTGTTATGGGGTTGGGTGACGGCAAGTAGTGAATTGGTGCAAAAACGTTAATGGAATCAAGTAAATTATACAGGTTTTTGTTGACCACATGCGGACTGCATGAACCCACTTCGCAATCTTGGAAGGCGCGTGCGTTGATGTCATTTTACGCTAAAGCGAATGGATTACCGGCTTCCGGGTAATGGCGAAACGGATAACCTGCGGGAGTAAATTGCACTGTATTCGAACTTTGGCGGACAGCGTCAGACTGCTGTAATGGCGGCGTGATAATCAGCTACAAAGACAGGCGAACAGAAGCGTTCGCAAAAGGAGTTTTGTACCTGCATTCCAATCATTTGAACGGCAAGCCCGCAAGCGGCTCCGCGTCTTGGAAGTGGCGGATTCCTTGCACACTTTGATGCAATTTGCCGAGCAACCGATTAGAGGCATTGGGTGGCATTCGGAGAGGGCAATACTCTGTTCGCATCAACTCGCATCAACCGACAGTGGCGCATCTGTTTCGAGTGGTCCGCTGACTCCGAGGGAGCGAGCAATGTAGAGATTGTAGATTACCATTAGGTCAGGTGGTATATGGTAATGTCGGTATGTAGAATGTCCCAACTTGGTCAGGTTTGTAACAGGGGCATATGATGATAATGGGCGATAATCAGAACGCCTAATCCACGGCGGTTAGGCGATGCTGACGCGCCCACCGCCCTCACCCCGCGCCACCTCCCCCACAACCTCTGCGTTCGGCACGCCTGCGAGCACGGCTCCCGCCTCCGACGGGTCGCACACCAGCGCCATGCCGATGCCCATGTTGAAGACGCGGTACATCTCTTCGCTCGAGATGAGGGCGCGCTCCTGCAGCAGGGTGAATATGGGCGGTACACGCCAGGTGGAAGAGTCGAATTGCGCGGCGACGCCTTCCGGCAGTATGCGCGGCATATTCTCGACCAAGCCGCCGCCGGTGATGTGCGCCATGCCCTTAATGACGGGCAGTACGGGGCGCACGGCGTCAACGTAGGATGGGTGCGGCATTAGCAGTGCATCCCCGATGGTTACGCCCTGGGTTGTGCCAGGGGCGAGTTCGGGGACGACTTCGTTGAGCGCGGAAGGGTTGTCATCGAGTCCGAGGGCGTGGCGCACGAGGGAGTATCCGTTGGTGTGCAAGCCGTTGGACGGGATGCCGATTATGGCGTCGCCGGGGCGGATGTCGCTGCCGTCGAGGATGGCGTCCCGCTCGACCGCGCCGACTACGAAGCCCGCCATGTCGAAGTCGCCGGCGGCGTATATGCCCGGCATCTGGGCGGTCTCGCCGCCGATGAGGGCGCATCCGGCCTGCTCGCAGGCGCGCGCCATGCCCGCTATGAGCGCAGCGACCACGTCGTTGTCGAGCGCGGCGACGGCTAGGTAGTCGAGGAAGAATAAGGGCTGCGCGCCGCAGACGATGATGTCGTTGATGCAGGCGTTTACGAGGTCTTCGCCGATGGTATCGTAGCGGTGCATCATGATGGCGAGCTTGAGCTTGGTGCCCACGCCGTCGGTGCTGGAGACCAGCACGGGGTCTTTGTAGCCGCCGAGTCGGTAGAGCGCGCCGAAGCCGCCGACTCCACCGAGCACCTGAGCGCCGTGCGTGGGGGCCACGATGGACTTGATGCGTTCCTTGATGTCCTGCGCCGCGTCGAGGTTGACGCCTGCTTGTTTGTAGGTTATCTGCTCCAATGCATTCTCTTTTCTCAACTAACGGGACGTACAGGATAGAGAGGATAACGTTTCGATCCAGAAGCGGCGTTCGCGTTCTTTGACGCGCTCCTCGAGGGTGTCGAGGGTGTCGTCCGGGAGTACGGGGACTTTGCATTGGGCGAGGGTTGGGCCGTGATCGTACTGCTCATCGACGTAGTGTATGGTAACGCCCGTTACGGATTCGCCGGCATCGAGGACGGCCTGATGGACATGGCTGCCGTACATCCCTTTGCCGCCGAACTTAGGCAGGAGCGCGGGATGGCTGTTGAGCACGCGGTTGTGGTAATGCGCGAGGGTGATGGGACCCAGCAGGCGCATGTATCCGGCGAGGAGAACGAAGTCAACGTTGTGCATTTCGAGGGTTCGGCATATCTCCTCGTCGAGCGAATTCGGGTGGGTGACGGTGCTCAGATGGTATGCCGGAATGCCTTCATCGTGGGCGCGTTGGAGGGAGCGGGAGCGGGAGTTGTTACTGATGACCACGCAGACTTCGGCGTTGAGTTTGCCGAGCTTGCAGGTGTCGATGATTGCCTGAAGGTTGGTGCCGCCGCCGGAAGCGAGCGCTCCGAGTCGGAGCTTTCTGTGTCGGCTGTTCTGCGGATCCTGCGGCATTTTAGTTCGCGCCAAGTTGAGCACTGCTGCGCTAGGCTTCGAGCGCCAGCTTATCCATTTCGAGCTGGACGGGTATGGGGTACTCGCCGGTGAAGCATGCCATGCAGAGTGAGTTTCGCTGCAAATTTACGGAATCCACGAGGGATTCAGTGCTGAGGAATCCAAGAGAGTCTGCGCCGACGTAATCGCGGATGTCATCGACGGTCATGTTGGCGGCGATGAGTTCGGGCTTGGTTGCCATGTCAACGCCGAAATGACAGGTCGAGACGATGGGCGGGGCGCAGATACGCAGATGTACTTCGCGGGCACCGCCTCGCCGCAGCAGGTTGACGACGTGCGGGGTGGTTGTGCCGCGCACTATACTGTCGTCCACGACTATGATGCGCTTGCCGCCGATGATTTCGGGCAGCACGTTGAGCTTTAGGCGGACGCCGAGGTCGCGCAGCTGCTGGTCGGGCTGGATGAACGTACGGCCGACATAGCGATTTTTGACCAGTCCTTCAGCGTAAGGTATGCCGGACGCCTGCGAATAGCCGACCGCGGCTGCCGTAGCGGAGTCTGGCACGCCAATTACGAGGTCGGCGTCGATGGGATACTCTCTGGATAGGGCGGCGCCCATCGCGGTGCGCGCATTGTGGACTAACCTGCCCTCTATTACGCTGTCGGGCCTGGCGAAGTATATGTACTCGAAGACGCATCCTGCGGATTCTATTCCATTGTCGGGTGGACGCTTGTATATGGTGCGGATGCCCTCTTCGTCGATCAGCACTGCCTCGCCCGGCTCCACGTCTCGCACGAACTCCGCGCCGATATGGTCTAAAGCACAGGACTCGGAGGCGAGCGCCCAGCCGTTGGCGAGCTTGCCGATGCAGAGTGGGCGCACTCCGAGCGGGTCGCGAATTCCGATAAGCTCTGTCGGCGTCATTACGGTGAGGGAGTATGCGCCCTGAAGCCTGCGCATGCAGTAGGCTATGCGCTCCTGCCAGTTCAAGCCGGGAGCATGCGCGAGCATGTGGGCGATAATTTCGGAGTCGTTGCTGCCGTGGAACTCCAGCCCCCAGAGCGCAAGCTCCTCCTTCAATTCGCCGGCGTTGATGACGTTGCCGTTATGGGCGAGCGCGAGGTTGACGGCTGTGCTGACGGAGCATATCGGCTGGGCGTTGTCGATGACACTGCTGCCGGTGGTGGAGTAGCGGGTGTGCCCAATGGCGATGTGCCCGGGAAGCTGAGCGATGTCCTCTTCCTGGAACGCCTGTCCAACGAGGCCCATGGAGACCTTTAGATGGATGTCATCGCCGGTGCTGGATGCGATGCCTGCGCTCTCCTGCCCGCGATGCTGGAGTGCGTATATGCCGAAGAATGCGTGTCGGGCGACGTCCTCGCCTTCGGAGTATATGCCGACGATGCCGCAAGCCTCACGCGGGTAGTCGTCTCGCGGGGCTGCGGTCGGATTGGGATGCCGAGGGATGTCGCTGTTCATAGTCAACTCCGCTCGATGGTCCGTTTCCAGAGCGTCGGGTACGTTACAGTATCAGTATAAGGGGCGGGGGATGGTAAAAGCAATGAGGTCTTCCGACGGGAACGGCTCGAAAGATGAAAAGACGCGTCGTATTATTGCGCCACTATGGGCTGAGCAATTATCCAGAGGCTTACGGCGGTGTAGAAGACCATGAGGGCGAGCATGGGGTATTGACCGCGCAGCGCTAGGGCGTGGCCGGTGGCGCGGCGGATGGCTATGGTGTGGGCTATATAGACTGATATAATGTGGCCTATTACTATCGCGCCTACCGACACTATCCACGCGAACTTTGTGCTGATAACAGTTGGGTCTATGCGGTAGCCTGCGCCGCCGAAGACGTCCCAGCCGAAGCCGAAGGGGTCGGAGGCGAGCGGGATGATGAGCTGCCCCTGCACGAGCAGCAGAGACAGGAAGTGCGCCATGTTGTACGCGAGGGCGATGGGTACGAGGGAGAATACGTATGCGCGGGCGACTTCGGATAACGAAGCCTTCTCTCCGGATAGAGCGCGAATGCCGAGGCAAAAGAGCAGGTATATGCCTAGGAAGAGCAGGGGTATCAGCACTACGCCGAGCGTGTCGATGACACTGACGCCGCCGGGCCCCAGCAGGCGCAGTCCAACGGTCTGGATGCTGAGCCAGTTCGTGGTTTCCTGTAAGCCGTCGAACGTTACTGCGGCGAGAGCAAGGACGACGAAGGCGCAGGTCTGCCACGATACGCGCCCGACTGGGACGAGACCTGCTGCCCAGGGGCGAATGTTGAACTGCCTCTGCGAAGGCTCGGTGCGCTCGTAGCAGGCGTAGCAGTCCACGCAGCCATCCTCGGGGATTTCAGAGTCGCAGTCGAGTTCGCATTCTTCGCAATTGCTGCCGACTACACGGACTTCTGTGGGGGAGAAGCGGGCGAATATGCCAAAGAGCACAGCGAACGGGTCGCCGTAGCTAAGCCATACATGCTTGCCGTAGAGCAGCATTCCGCCGAACGTATAGACGGAATAGATGATGATGATGATGCCGAGGTATCGGGGGATGATGGAGCCGGGATATACGTTCTCCAGCCAGACGAAGGCGAGAAAGGCGATGAGCGCAGGCATCCTGTCCCAGCCGGCAGGATATGAACGCGGCGTGGGCAAACCGGTCCCGGCGCGCTTCAGCAGCCAGTCAGCCCACTCGTAGAGTGCCTTCCACGGGTTGATGAGCATCCACAGGTTGCCGAACAGCGCGGCGATGTAGCCCATGCCGACCCACCAGATTATCCATACGAAGGTGGGGGAGAAGTTCGTGAGCGGGTTGCCGCTGCCAAACAGCGATGTGGCGAGGACGAGTAGGAGCAGCAGGACGGAGAGGACTTGCGCTGTGACGGACTTGATTCGTGAAGTCAGCGTAACACCGGGGAGCGAAAGTAGGTTGAAGCGCGGGTAGCGGAATTGTGCGCTGCCACCCTTGAGGAATATGCCGATGACGACGAATGACAGGGCGACCGTTGCCGCCGCGCCTGCCATGAAGTAGCTGAGCGGGATGGGCAAGTCGTAGCGCTGACCGAAGGCGTGCGCGTACACGGGGGCGGGGACTGACAGGATGAACAGAATAGACAGTATGGGCAGAGATTTCTTCATAACGGAAGTGTATCAGGAAAGACTACTGTGAGTTCTGTTCGTCCGCTTGGGCGCGGATGAAGTTGATGACATGCCATATTTCGTCGTCAGCAAGGTTGTCTGTCAGCCCCACCATTGCCGTGCCTTCGATGCCGTTGGCGATGAATCCGAAGATGTCCGCGTCCCCGTGCAAGGGCACATGAACGGCGAGGTCTGCGGGCGGAGGCTCCAAGCCTTCCGCGCCGGGTCCGTCGCCGCGCCCGTTTACTCCATGGCAGGTCTGGCAGTAGCGCTCATATACGACCTGCCCTGCGGCGACGGACTCCGATGTGGGTGGTATGGGATTGCGTACTATTGCCTCCGCCTCGGATGCGCCCTGAGCGGCGATAAGCATCCACGCGCCCGCAATGAATCCGGCCGCGCCGCATGCCATTGTTAGCGCGCCCGCACGATTATACCAGCCGCCCATAGGGACGCCCGCGCCCAGGAAGAGCAAGCCGAGCAGCCCAAGAACAATGCCGAGGTACAGCCCGCCACTTGCCGCATCAGGAGAGATCGCCGTACTTGTGCCCAATGCGTCAGAGCCTATCTCGAAGCGGAATGCGGTGCGTGCGTCGAAGGCGTCGGGGCGCTGTACGAGAATCTCGACTTGGTACGCGCCGGCGATGCTCAATGTGCTATCTGCAAGCTCGTACTGTCCACCGCCTATGTTCGCGGTGGGCACGGACTCTTCACCGAAGTCGGCGTCGAGGTAGGATACGCGCAGGCGCACGTCGGAGGCGTTCTCTATGGCTTTACCGAAGCGGTCTTCCAGTTTCACGGTGAAGGTGTTCGCGCCTACGCGCGCAGGCTCGATCGTCAGCGTAACATCGGCGCTCTCCACGGTATCGGAGAATGCCAATTCTCGCTGTTCGAGCGCCAAGACGCGAGATGCCACCTGCCGTGCCGGCTCGAGAGCGGTCAGAAATCCCACGGCAAGGATTACCAGCACGCCCAGCGCGACTTCGACGACGACGGTGCGGCGCAGCCAACGCGCGGCTGAGCTGCTTCCTCTGAGGCGCGGCCTAACCCATATCAGATTGAATGCGGCGACTGCCAGTAGAAGAGCCAGCAGCAGAAGCTTCGAGCGCAGAGCGATGCCGTAAGGGGTGTCGAGTGCGGCGAACTCCGTCACCTGCGCCCAGGCGCTGTATGCGCCGGTTACGATGAGGACGACCACGCTGAGAGCTGCGGCGGCGGAGAAGCGGCGAACGAGGCGCGATAGGGCGTTGCGGCGGGCGGACTCGGAGATGCCATGAATGAAGAGTGGCGTGTTCGCTATGAGCTGCATCAAGCCGCCAATCCAGACGGCGGCGGCTGTGAGATGCACTATGTCGTTTATTAGCGCGAAACGGGCTATGCCTAGTGTTGCGGCGGCGTGGCTGGTCATGCTGATGGTCAGAAGGATGCCGAGTGATGCAATTAGGGCGAGCCAGAGTGTGGCTGAAAGCAAGACGTTCTGCCTTCGGCTGCGGCGGAAGCGGACGAATAGAGGCAGTAGGAACAGCGTGGCAGTCAGGACGGCGAGACCTGTGCGGTACTGCCATGTTCTGCCCCATTCGGTCTGCTGCAAGAGTTCGAGGGCGGGCTGTCCTGCGGCAGCCGCAGGTTCGAGGTCGAACGCGATGGCAGTCTGCGTTATCAGCTGCACCACGGACGCCAGAAGAAACGCAAACAGGGCAAGCCACAGCAGTCGCTGGGAGCGGGAACGCAGGCGCGGTCGCAGCCTGCCGAGCGGCGAGCGTGTCCCCGCCGATACCAGCACTGGACCCGATACCAGCAACTCGAATGCCAAGCCACCCGCAAGCGCAAGCGCGCTCAGCAGAACAGCCCAGCGTATGAACGGCTCATACATTGTCTGAAAAGGCGTGGTATCCGTTTGATTAGGTGCCGCCGGGTCTGCATCGCCGGAAATGGGTTCGCCTACTGAAAATACAAACGAGCCGCGCAGTGTGTGCCCATCGATGGTTGACAGGTTGCGCCAAGCGACTGTGTACGTGCCGTCCGGCAGCGGCGGTAGGCTGACGGACATCACCGTGAGGTCGTTGGCGTCAACTACGCTGTCTTCATTGTCCACGCGAGCGCCTGCGCTGTTCAGCACGCGTATATCGCTGAAGCCTGCCTCCATTGGCTCGGTGAACCAGATCCTTATACGGTCGGGTGGTCCGTCGAGTGTCGAATTGGCGGTTGGCTCGGAGCGAATGAGGTTGGCGTGCGCCTCAGCCACTTGCGACTGAGCGTAAAGCGCTAGGGCGCACCCCAATACTAGTATGAGTGTGAACTTCATGCAGATAATTCACAAGATAGACAGAATGAACAAGACGCGTTCCAATATGTCGCAATCGGTCTATCTTTTCGACCCTTTGTCTTTGGTGTCTGATTCTTAGTGTCTGATTCTTGATGTCTCATTCTTGGCGTATGCTGCTAGTGCCTGCTGAATGCAAGGCTCGGATGCCAGTCATTGTTTGGATTTATGGATTAGTCCTTTCTGCGAAACGCGGCAAACATTCCCACGCACCCGACCATGATTCCGACCGCGCCCACGACGATGCCGACCATCGCCAGCGTAGTGGCGGTGGATGCGCTGTTCTGCGCGCTGTCCGCGGCACTCTGAACGCCCAGAGCCGTATCCTGCGCCACCTGCACTCCTTCGAGCGCGCCCCGAAGAGCGGCTTCCATCTCTCTCGAAGATGCCGCGCTCTCCGGGAACTGGATAGCGGTGGCGGGCTGCACATCGTCGAACCTGCCCACACCCGACTCGAACACTTCGTCAATACGCATACCCTCTATTGCACCCGTGAAGTGGAAGGTGTACTGCCCCGAAGCGGTGGGGATGAAGTCTGCCTTGTAGTAGCCGAGTTCGTCAAAGATTGCGTTCAGTGTCATCAGGCGCTTCACGCCGGAAGGCACATGGGTAACTTCGACCTGAAGTGTATGTTCCAAACCCTCGACGCCCACTGTAAGTTCTTCGCCATGAGCGTGGCTGTCTTCCGGCTCTCCGCCGTCATGATCGCCGTCCTCTTCCACATGTACTGTTGCGGATGCCTGAACCGGCTCGCCACGCCAAGAGTATGACATATGGTCATTGGATACGAGCTTGACTTCAACGGTGTGCATGCCGGCATCCAGAGCGGGCAGGCTCAGCCACTCCGTATAAAGGCGCGTATAGTCTTCGCCGTCAATGCTGACGATACCATAGCCTTCGCCGGGCACGTGGTCGCCGTTCACGCTCCGCGGCGCAAAGGTGAAGCCCAAGGGCATGACATGCAAGTTATACCCGCTCATTGCGTCGGGATGCGCTATAATCTCCAGGGACATTGCGGAGGGGGCGTCTATCAACTCTTGATGATGGGCGGACTGCGTCATATCATGGTGACTCGACTCCGGAATGGTTACCATCGCCATTGCCTCCACCGCTTCGCCGTCAACAGTCAGGTCGTTGTGAGTATTGGCATTCAGCGTAACGCGCACGTGCCGTTCCCCCGCCTCAAGACCCTTCAAGTGGTGGTAAGGACTATAGACGCGGCTTACCTTAACGCCATCTACATAGATGTGCGCGTGTCCCTCGCCGGGTTTGTGTTCCAGATTCACGTCCTCGGGCGCCCAGCGCCAACCCTCGGTCATTATGTGTACATTGACGCCGCCGCGATCCTCCACTTCGGTCATCAGTTTGACGCTCACCGGGACTTCCGATTCCATAGGTCCGTGGTCGTGTCCTGCCTCGCCGCTCTCCATTGAGCCGTGACCCATTGAAGAGTGGCCGCCCGATGATGAGCCTTCTTTCTTGTCTGCGGACGTTGTGGACATGGCGGTGCTCGCCTCTTCGCCGTGCCCATGTGCCGCAACCTTAGTTACGCGAAGGGAAACTCCGTTCAGCATCCCTTCGAATGCGGGTTCATGCAAAAAGCCTACGACCAGATTGTAATCTTCGATGTCTCTTGGTTCGTGCGCCAGCGCCGTTCCAAGCGAGAATGCGAGGAGGCATAAGGCTGCCAGCGGGGATAATATCTTCTTGAGCAAGAGCGTTCTCCTCATACACACATATTGAAATGTAGGTAAGTTGCGCTAGGTTGACTTGCTCCTGCGTCTTTCCCTGATGTACATCCGGATTGCGAGTGCGATGACGATGATGAAGAGGAGCAACGTGACGAGCGTTATGATGCCGATAATAGGGTTCGGCGTCGTTACCTCGACTGGAAATTCCGCTGTCGCCTCGTCTGCTTCTGGGCTGTCCACACTCACGATAAATGTCCACATGCCGGGTCTGTCCAGAACAATCGGTTGTTCGGTGTCGTAGTAACCGGGGTAGTTCTGTGGGTCCGGGTCGGGGTTGACGACTATCGGCCCTATCTTGGTCGGTCCAATTTCGGAACCGTCCCCCGTCGAGCTTGCCTCGCCTTCGATGGGCGGCGGCCCTATGGCGGATACAATCACATCTGCGCCCAGGACGGGCGTCGCCGATGTCGCGTCAGTTATCAGAATCGACAGATAGAAGTTGCCCACGACAGGCGACTGCGGAATCTTTCCAAAGCCAATCTGATATGTCCCCGCAGTACGCAGGTCCCATTCTATGACGCGTCCGTTGGCTTGAGCCGATGGGGATGCGAGATGGGTCATCACAACTGCTGCAACGCCCAGCAGACCTACGCCGATTGCGGCGAGTCTAATCCAGAATAATGGCAATGTCGGCAGACCTCACGCTGCGTCCGGATGAAAGGAGAAAGCCAGCAGGATGCTACGAGAGAGGCGCCGGGGGCCTGTCAGGCGGGATTGGTGCGTGCTGACGCGCCGCGCTGACAAGAGGCGGCGGGAGCACGAAGACTGAAGTGGGCAGGAAGCGGCGCATGGACTCTGAGTCCACATTGACCGGAGAAGCGGCGATGGTGGCGGCAATACTGGCGTCGCTCTTGTAGATGGCAATTGGAAGGCTGCCATTCGCACTCGCCGGCGATGCGCGCCTGTGGATGTGGTATTGAGATTCGAAGGCGTGACTGTGTTCGCCGGGAGCGCCGAAGTGAAGGTGGTCGGGCTGGCGTTCGGCGAAGTGGTGATCGAACATGGGACCTGCGAGCGGCGCTAACAACGCTGCTATTACGGTGAGCGCAACGACCGTGCCGATGAGGTCCTTGACAAATGTTTTATGGCTCATTGTACTGATGCAATTATAGCATAGGGATTTGGGACAAGGTATGGACATATTACGAGAGATGCGTTATCTTCGCTGTAGGTGTTTATTTCGTGCATCAAAATCAGTTGAGAAGGGATCGCTATGACAACTAAGTCCGTGCCGTCAGGGGCGATGACGAATGCACTGCCCATAGTGGATCCGCGCGACCTTCCCGGTGAACGCGAAGAGGTAATTGACGGCATGTTCCAGAACCCGAACATCCTTGACGCAGTAACCATTCTGGAGACTCGTTACAAGGATGATCCGACTGTGTTCGTCGATGCGGGTACAGTCATCTGCTACAACCCGGAGAATCTGAACGATAGGGTTTTTCCTGACTGCTATGTTGCATTCGGTGTGCCGGCAGGCGCGATATTCGCGCAGAACGGCTATCTCATCTGGCAAGTCGGCAAGGCGCCGGACTTCGCCTTGGAGGTGGCTTCCGAATCGACGGCTAGGCGTGACATCACGTTCAAGCGAGAGTTGTATGAGCGCATCGGAGTGCAAGAATACTGGCGGTTCGATCCCAGTGGCGGGGACTACTATGGCGAGCCACTTGCGGCGGACAGGTTGGTTGAAGGTACGCACGAGCCTGTCGAACTAGCTCTCAACGATGCGGGCATGTTGTCAGGATACAGTGAAGTTCTTGGGTTGTGGCTGTGTGTTGAGGAAGGCATGCACCCGATCGCCGACCATATTCGTATGAACAGGCTGCTGTTCTACGATCCTGATGGCGGCGCGTACCTGAGAAACCTTGCCGAGACGGAAATTGTTCTGACCGAGACGGAAATTACTCTGACCGAGACGGAAATTACTCTGACTGAGACAGAAATTACTCTGACCGAGACAGAGCAATCCCTGGCAGCGGCACAGTCCAGGATACGGGAACTAGAAGCGAAGCTGCGC
>JAGGDZ010000471.1 GCA_024648655.1 Chloroflexota bacterium
CGACCGACTCCACACACTTCTTCTGCCAAAGGACTACATTCGCTATCGAATGAGCGGCGAGTTCGCCACAGAGCCTTCGGATGCCGCGGGAACGCTGCTCTATGACGTGCGGCGGCGCGTCTGGTCAGAATCCGTCCTGCGGGCATTACATCTGGAGGCGGACATTCTGCCCAATGTCGTTGAGTCATCAGATATTTCGGGTGTAGTCACGGCAGAGGCAGCAGCCACGCTTGGCGTAAATCCAGGCATTCCTATTGTCGGTGGGGCAGCGGACAATGCCTCGGGAGCTGTGGGCTGCGGCGCTACGGATGGCAGAGTAATGCAAGTAAGTATAGGCACCTCGGGGGCTGTGGTTACGCCCACAAGCGAACCTCATGTGGCGCCGGACATGAACCTGCACACCTTTTGTCACGCCGCGCCCGGTCTCTGGTATCTCATGGGCGTCGTTCTATCGGCAGGGAGCGCGTTGAGATGGTTACGCGACTCTGTTGCCACAGGTCAATCCTATGACAGGTTGACGGCAAATGCCGAAAATGTCGCGGCAGGCAGCGACGGCCTGATATTCCTGCCCTATCTGACTGGTGAGCGCACACCGCACAACGACGCCAATGCTCGCGGTGTATTCTTCGGGCTTAACTTCGCGCATGATATAGCACACCTAACACGAGCGGTTGTTGAGGGCGTGAGCTTTGCCCTTCGCGATTCGCTGGAGCTCATGAGGCAGCAAGGAGTATCGCCCAGCGAAGTGAGAGCCATCGGTGGAGGCGCACGCGGCAGGATGTGGCTTCAAACTTTATCCAATGTATTTGGACTGCCTATCAGTACCGTGCAGCCATCAGGTGGCGCAGCTTATGGCGCGGCGCTGCTGGCGGCGGTTGGATGTGGCATGTTCGACAACATCAATGACGCGGTTCAGTCAAGCATCACCACTGCTGGAGGCGCGGAACCGGATGCAAAAGAAACTGCAATGTACGAGGAACTCTACGGCGCTTACAGACGGCTCTACCCTGCATTGAGGGAAGAGTTCCGCTCTCTTGCTGAAATCGCGGCAGGGCAGCAGTGATTGGCGTATGCGGCGAAGCGCTCATCGACTTCACGCCGGCCGAAATCAGCGGAGACCTTGCATTTGTGCCTAAGCCGGGAGGATCGCCCCTGAATGTGGCAGTCGGTCTGGCGCGGCTGGGCAAGTCTGCAGCATTCATCGGCAAGATTTCCAACGACGTATTCGGCAACCTGCTTCAAACCCACCTGGTGCAAAACGGCGTTGACTTGCGGTGGGTGGCGCGCGGTGACGAATCCAGTTCATTGGCGTTCGTCATCCCTGGTAACTATGGCGGGCACGACTTCGCATTTTACGGCAACAATACGGTTGAGCAAAGCCTAACGGACACTGATGTTCCCGCCACATTTCCCAGTGATGTAACCGCGCTGCATTTCGGATCATATTCGCTGATGCTCGGGAGTAGCGCGGGCGCCTACGAGCAGTTGATGCATAGGGAGCATGGTTCGCGCGTCATATCCCTCGACCCAAACGTGCGCCCTACACTGCTCCCAAATCGGGAACTGTCCCGACAGCGCATCGAAGAACTGCTGCGCCTAGCAACGCTGGTCAAGGCGAGTGCAGAGGACCTCGCCTGGCTCTACTCCAACGAGCGCTACAATGAAATCGCAGCAAGGTGGCTCGACACGGGGCCGGCTCTGGTAGTGATTACACTGGGGGAGAATGGCGCGGTAGGGTTGAGCAACAATGCAGTAGTGCCGGTGCCAGGGGCACCTGTTGACGTAGCGGACACCGTCGGAGCGGGTGATGCTTTTATGTCGGCGCTACTGGCGTGGCTTGATGACAGGGACCTGCTGAGCAATCAGGCACTTGGACATTTGACAGAGGGCGCACTTGGAGATGCGCTGGCGTATGCAAACCGTTCCGCTGCGATAACTTGTACCCGGCAGGGCGCCGATCCCCCAACAAGAGAGCAAATTCAGTAGTTTGCCGAGTGCGGCAGTTGACGGCAAGCACTTCAGAAGTATTGAGGCGATTTCATAAATGCAAAATTAGCCCAATCTGTAATCTATGGCTTCCGGACTTCTGCGATTATCTTACTTTCAAGGATTTGTGAAATCGTCTTGAAGTAATCACTCGGCTTGACACTGATACTGAGACTAACATATTCTCGCTGGGGCAAATTGGCAGCGACGGCAACCCCGGATAGCAATCTGACCCACTCAGTATCAATCATCTGTCGCTTCAGTGAGCGGCTTAATTTCGGAGGTCACGAAGATATGGTAAATCAGGTCAAAGGCGTCATAGCAGGAGCAAGAGGAGAAACGGTCTCGGTTGAGACGATAGTTGTGCCGGACCCCGGCCCAGGCGAGGCACTCATACGTGTACAGGCTTGCGGCGTATGTCACACAGACTTGCACTACCGCGAGGGCGCAATCACGGATGAGTTCCCTTTCCTTCTTGGACACGAAGCCGCCGGTATCGTAGAAAGAGTTGGGGACGGCGTTACGAATATCGAGACCGGAGACTTTGTGATAATCGCCTGGCGCGCGCCTTGCAGCAACTGCCGCTCCTGTTTGCGCGGCCGACCCTGGTATTGCTTTGACAGCCGAAACGCCTTGCAGCCCATGACGCTCAAGGATGGCAGTCCACTCTCGCCCGCGCTCGGCATCGGCGCATTCGCCGAGCTTACACTTGTCGCGGCGGGTCAGGCAGTGAAGGTCAACCCGGAGGCATCGGCGGCGGCGGCAGGGCTGGTAGGCTGCGGCATTATGGCGGGGCTTGGCGCCGCGGTGAACACAGGAAACGTTTCACGTGGCGACTCTGTGGCTGTTTTTGGCTGCGGAGGAGTTGGCGATGCGGCAATTGCGGGCGCAAGGCTTGCGGGAGCGCACACCATCATCGGAGTGGACATCGACGACCGCAAATTGGAGTGGGCGAAGGATTTCGGCGCTACGCATACCATCAACGCGACTGAAGCGGACGCCGTGGACGCTATAAGGGAGTTGACAGGTGGCAACGGAGTGGATGTCGCTATCGAAGCTGTAGGTAATCCGGTTACTTACGAGCAGGCGTTTTACGCGCGGGACCATGCCGGAACCGTAGTAATGGTGGGTGTGCCGGACCCGCAGATGAAGATCGAGCTGCCCATGATTGAGATATTCGGCAGAGGCGGCTCACTGAAATCGTCATGGTACGGTGACTGCCTGCCCACACGCGACTTCCCGATGTTCATAGATCTGTACATGCAGGGGCGGCTGGACCTTGACAGGTTCGTGTCGGAGACGATTGCATTGGACGATGTAGAAGAGGCGTTCCACAAGATGGAGCGCGGCGAGGTGCTGCGGTCGGTGGTCGTGCTGTAACTCAAGCATACTCCGCAATATCGCCGAATAAGCATTTGAGCCGAGCACTGTCTCCCTCCGGCAGGTGTGGCTTTTCCAGCGCCGCAATGTTGGAATCGAGGTGCTCCAAGCTGGATGTTCCGGTGATAACGCTTGAGATTGCCGGATGGTCGGCGGCGAACTTGTACGCGGCACTCACTACCGAGTCCACATCTTCATGAACCAGCCAGCCAAGTGGATCGGACGCGGGTACACTATCTGCCGAGACATAGCCTTTTTCCTTCCACTCTGCGATCAGCTCTTCCAGCAGTGTGGGCACAGGCAACTTGATACGCACTGATGCCATGTTCAGTACGCCCATGTTGAGATCAATGGCTAAGGGCAAAGCTTCCTTTGCCATCCATTGGTTGAGGATGCCGTATTTCAGCATGACCACATCCCAGAGTTCAGGGTGTGAACGAAGGGCAACCGACACAATCTCTTGAGCGGGATCGACAATGTAGCGTGTGCTGAAGCCCTTGAAGCGAACCTTGCCTTACTCGCATAGCCGTTCAAGGGTCGGAAGAAAGCGCTCTATCACGCTGTCGTACTCGGCTGCCAGAATGCCATGAATCATCATCACATCGACGTAGTCCGTATCGAGGCGAGTCAGGCTGCGTTCGACTGAATGCGCGAACGCTTGGGCGTCTCTACCAACTCCGCCACCGCTGTGATACGACCACTTGGTGACGACGTGGTACGAGTCCCTTGGCACACCGCGAAGCGCCTTGCCCAGAATCCGCTCGCTGTCTCCATAGCCTTCATGCGTATCGAACAGGTTGACTCCCAGTTCAAGACAGCGTCGGACGAGTGCGGTCTGCTGCCGCTGTTCCAATCCCTTATGCTGACCGAACTGACTGGGACCTCCGGTGCCAAAACCGGCTAGGGATACTCTGATGCCTGTCTTGCCGAGTGTACGATATTGCACCTGTTTCACCTCCGCGTATGTACTTCAGGCGTCTAGTTCGCGTATCTGGCGAGAGAAGGCATAGAAGACAACGGCGAGGCAGGTTGCTACGATTCCCATAGCCGCGAGGGCGATTGATACGGACGTTAGCCTCGCGAACCAGCCTATGGCGAAGGTAGATACGATGACCCCGCCCATGCTGTAACGCTGCAAGCTGGTAACGCGACTCCGCATTTCATCGGATACGAGCAGCTGCATGAGCGTTCCGTTGGTTGTTCTGAAAGAAGTTTGCGTGGTGGCGAATAGCATTATCAGCAGGAAAGCCAATGGCATTATGATCGCGTGCGAGAAGAGAAGAATGAAGACAGAGCTTGCGATTGCCGATACAAGCACAATCATGCCTTTCCTGAATACGAAGCCGAAAGATGCAATGGACAGCGCCATAAGCAGGCCGCCAAACCCGTTGATGGCAAGCAGATACCCACCGACATCCGCGCCATGCCTGAGTATCTCGTCTGTGAATACGGGCAGCAGGAACATCGCAGGCTGGAGTATCGTGTTCGGTATGAAGGCAAGTAGCGTCAGATAGAACAGGACGCGCTTGTCCTTCCAAACATACGTGAATCCGCCAAGCAAGTCTGATAAGAAAGATTCGTTTCCTACCTTCCTGCGCGCGCGGGCGTAGGGCGTTTTTAGCGGCAGAAATACAATCACCGTACCGAGGTAAAGGAGTGCTTCCAACGTGAAATTCCAGAAGAAGCCAAGCGTGGTTATTAGGATGCCGCCGATGAAGGGGCCAATCATGCGCGTGCCGGGAATCGTAAGCACGTTGGTGGCGAAGGCGTGCGCCATGGCGTGACGCGGAACGGTGTTTGCCACAAGCGCCATGCGGCTGTTCTGGCTTATGGAGACGCAAATACCGCTGATGAATACATAAAGGTAAACGTGGAACTCCGATACCAATTGCTGCCCGACCAGAATAGCGAACAAGAACGAGAACACCACCATGAAGGTCTGTATGCCGATGACCAGCTTTCGCCTGTCCATGCGATCACCAAGGGTTCCCGCTATCGGCGCCATTATCAGGCCCGGCAGCAAGCTCATGCCCCCAACCGTCACGACAAACAGCGTCGAAGAGGATGAGCCGGACGTAAGGTCACGCATCAGCCATCCTACTGTGAGGAGTTGCAGCCACTGCGCATTGTTGGAGAAGAAGTTGCCTATCCAAAGGTATCGGTAGTTGGAATAGGCAAAGGAGTCAAAAGTTTGCAGACGAGGGACACGGACGCTGAATCTAGGCTGTGGGCGCGCGCTTAAGGCAGATTGCCGTTCGCTTGTGGTGTCGGATGTACTCATTCGGTTATGCGTCCAAGTCTCGTATCTGATGTGCGAAGACCCAGAAAACCAGACCCAATCCAATGCCCAGCAATCCCATCACCGTAAGCGCGATGGAAACGGATGTCATGCCAGCGAACCATCCGACTACCAGACTGAACAAGACCACGCCGCCCATGCTGTAGCGCATCAGGCTCATTACCCGGCTTCGCATCTCATCGGGCGCTATGAGTGTCATGATGGTGACCGTGGCGGTCCTGAAAGCTGTCTGACTCGGCGCGAAGACCATTATCAGGAAAAATGCGAGCGGAAGGATGAAGGCATAAGCAAACATCAGGATAACTATGGAGCTGATTATCGCCGAAATCAAGATTATCTTGCCTTTCGGGAAGATAAAGCCGAAAGATGCGATGAAGAAAGCCATCAGCAAACCGCCCAAACCGTTTATGGCTACGAGATAGCCGCCCACATCGGCGCCACGACTGAGCACTTCATCGGTAAACACCGGCAGCAGGAACATCACAGGCTCCAGGATCGTGTTGGGGATGAAACCGAGCAGTGTGATGTAAAGAAGCACGCGCTTGTCCTTCCAGACGTAGGTGAAGCTCTTTACAAGGTCATCTATGAAGCGCGCCCTTTCTTGTGCAAGGCTGCGCTGGGTGTATGGCGTCTTCATTGGCAGATAGGCGATAACTGTGCCGAGGTACAGAATCGACTCTAGGGTGAAGTTCCAGAAGAAGCCAAGCGTCGTTATGAGTATGCCGCCGACGAATGGGCCAATCATTCGTGTACCCGGTATGGTCAGAACATTCGTAGCGAAGGCGTTCGCCATTGCCTCTCGGGGCACTGTGTTAGCTATAAGCGCCATTCGGTTAGTCTGCGTAATGGAGAGGCAGATTCCACCGATAAAGACGTATAGGTACACATGAACCCACGAAACGAGCTGCTGCCCGACGAGAATTGCGAATAGGAATGAGAAGAGCGCCATGAAGCTCTGTATTCCGATCACGAGCTTTCTACGGTCGAGACGGTCGCCAAGCGTACCTGCCACAGGAGCCATAACCAGACCGGGCAGCATCGCCATTCCGCCTACGGTCACCACGAAGAAGGTAGAGTATGGCGAGTTCTCCGTGAGACTGCGAACGAGCCACCCGGCGGTGAGCATCTGAAGCCAAAGGGCGTTGTTGGAGCAGAAGTCCCCTATCCAGAGCAGGCGAAAGTCGGGGTATCCTCGAAGAGAGTCGAGTGTTTGCAGGCGAGGTATGCGCAGTCTTCGTGTGGCGCCCTGGGGCCGTGCCCCTTGAGCGGCAGTCGGCTGACCTCCTGCCGTTCCCGGAGTGCTCATACGGCCCACTGTTCGACGGCTGTCGGGTCGAGTTCAAGCCCCAAGCCGTGCTTGTCCGGATAGGGCGCCCATATGCCTTCCTTTTGCTGCGGAAACTCTGTGTACCAGACTCGGTCGCCTTCAAGTCCAGTGTTCATATATTCGACGACTTTAAGGTTGGGAGTGGCGCAGGCTAGATGCAGGTGAACGAGCTGAACCGCATGAGGTGCAACCGGCAGGTTGAATGCGTGCGCGATGTGCGCGACCTTCATCCACTCCGTTACACCACCGACCCTGCCCACATCCGGCTGCACGATGTCCGCGCCGCCTGCCGCAATGAGTTCGCGAAAGCCATGCTTAGTGTACTCATGCTCTCCGGTCGCGACAGGGATATTTATCGCATGGCTCACCTCAGCAAGGCCCTGAATGTCATCGGCAATCAGCGGCTCCTCAAACCATCCGACCTGGTACTGCTCGAACTCACGCGCCATGTATATTGCCTGCTTGGGGTAGTAGCCATTGTTAGCGTCAATGTAAATTGCAACATCGTCGCCAAGAGCCTTGCGGACTGCGGCGAGGCGCTGTATGTCCTCACGCTCGGACTGCCCGAAGTCCTTACCGACCTTCATCTTGACGCGGGGTATGCCCTGCTCGGCATATCCTATCATCTCCTCAATCAGTTCTTGCTCGCTGAAGTTGGTCCAGCCACCGCTACCGTAGATAGGAACGGACTCGCGGTATGGGCCGAGTAGCTTAAACAACGGCACTCCAAGTGCCTTTGCCTTCAGGTCCCACAATCCTATGTCAACGGCGGAGAGAGCGCAGAACGCTATCCCCTTGCGCCCATAACCACGCACATGCCAGAACATGTCGTTCCACAGTTGTTCGATGTTGAAGGGGTCTTTGCCTATCAGCAGGTTGCGGAAGCCGTCCTGGACAACCTGCCGCACGCCGGGCGATGCTTGACCGATTCCAAGCCCTTCGACACCCTCATCGGTACGAATGTGAACGAAGAGTTGCCCCCTGCCCCCCGCGCCGCTAGGCGGTGTGGGAATAGTAGCGTCTTGGATAGGTTTCGTGTGGGGATAAAAGAGTTGGGTGGTTGTGATGTCAACTATTTTCATACGGGGTAAACTCTCCGTCGTGTATCCTTCCGGCCGCGAACAGAAGAATTATACCACTTACATATTTATGGACACGGCGGCCCATAGGTGCAGTGAATACGAGAAAGGAGAGTCGAGGGGCAATGGTGCCGAAGGTCGGAGTCGAACCGACACGGGATCGCTCCCAACGGTTTTTGAGACCGTCGCGTCTACCATTCCGCCACTTCGGCACTGATAAGAGTGTAGGTCAATTATTATGCATCGCGGAGTTGAGGTCAACGATACGGCTACATCTCTATCTTCTTCTCACCGGAGAGATATGATTCGGGTTCCCTTTGAAACGCGCGATTACAGCCCGGCCCGCAGAAGTAATAGGTCTCGCCGCGATAGTCGTAGGTGCCGCCATTCGGCTTGCTCGTGTCCACCTGCATATCACAGACCGGGTCTGTAGCCATATCCGTATTCCTGTTGAACAATCTGATCCGCATCTTCCTTCTCCTAATCTAGGTTAGCGCAGACAATTCGTAGCTCGGTTACCGCAAATTCAACACCTGCCAAAGTTTACTTAAAACGGCGAAGTCTAAGCGAATTCGCAAGGACGGTAACCGAGCTTATCGCCATTGCCGCGGCAGCGAGTATGGGATTGAGGAAACCATATTCGCCAAACATCGGCCTAAGTACGCCGGGAACGCCACCATCTGCAAAAAGCAGATATAAGACGCCCGCAGCGACCGGAATAAGCGCGACATTGTAAGCGAAAGCCCAGAAGAGGTTCTGGCGAATGGAACTCATCGTTGCCTTGCTCAGGCGGATAGCACTCGGTATTGCGCTCAAATCCGTTCCCACAATCGTAATGTCAGCCGTCTCAGCCGCTACATCCGCACCCGCCCCAATTGCAAAGCTCACATCCGCCTGCGCGAGTGCGGGAGCGTCATTTATGCCATCGCCCACCATGGCGACGACATTATCCCCGTCTTGGAGGGCGCTGATTTCCGCCGCCTTATCGCCTGGTAGAACGCCAGCCACAACCCTGTCGATGCCTAGTCTTCTCGCCACCTCTTGAGCGGTACGCTTGTTGTCGCCGGTCAGCATTACTACCTCTATTCCGTCCCGCTTGAGACGGCTAACGACGCCTTGTGCCTCGGGACGTATGGTGTCGGCTATGGCAATAAGCCCAATCACCTCTCCTCCTCGCGCCACTGCGACGGGTGTGCTCCCTCGGCTTGCCATCTCTACGGCCGGTTCTTTATAGCTCTTCAGGGTAACACCTTTGCTTTCCATAAGGGCGAGGTTTCCAAGAAGAACATCATCCCCGTCTAAAGTGGCCGATACGCCAAATCCCGGAAGCGCACGGAACTCCTCAACGGGGTGCAGAGCAAAGCCCTTTACTTCAGCCGCCTTGACTATTGCCCTTCCAAGTGGATGCTCCGACCCGAACTCAACAGAGGCGGCTAGGCGCAGTAGGTCATCGGTGTCCAGATCGCTGCTTACAAGACTTGCTATCGAGGGTTCACCCATCGTTAGAGTGCCTGTCTTGTCCAGCGCAACGGTTCGGACCATGTTAGCGCGCTCGAGCGCCTCGGCGCTGCGTATCAGAATGCCCAATTCCGCGCCCTTCCCCGTTCCAACCATAATTGCCGCCGGCGTCGCCAGTCCAAGAGCGCACGGACAGGCTATGATCAGTACGGATACGGCAGTCAGAGTGGCATGCAAGTAGCTTGGAGCAGGTCCAAACACCAACCAGAATAGGAATGTCAGGGCGGCGATGCCAATAACCGTTGGTACGAAGTACGCAGCTACAGTGTCAGCCAGTCGCTGCACAGGCGCTTTAGATGCCTGCGCCTCTTCTATCAATCGGATTATCTGGGACAGCAATGTGTCCCGTCCAACCTTGTTCGCGCGATAAGTTATGCTGCCGGTAGTATTGATCGTACCTCCGAATACTTCATCACCCGGAGCCTTGTCCACCGGAACACTTTCTCCCGTGAGCATGGATTCATCAATGGAAGACGTCCCCTCTATGACTTCGCCGTCAACCGGAATCCTCTCTCCCGGTCGCACTAAGATGTTGTCTCCAACCTGTAGGTCATCAATATCAACCGACAGGCGCCCGCCATAGCGCACTACTTGCGCGGTAGTGGGCTGTAAGCTCATCATACCGCGAATAGCGCTGGACGCTCGCTGCTTAGCCCTTGTCTCAAGGTACTTGCCTAGTAAAACCAACGCGATAATCGCAGTGGATGTATCGAAATACGTAGCGGCGCCAAATTCAGATAACGGCAGAACGCCACCTAGCGCCGTAACGACTCCGCTGTAAAGATACGCAACGGAAGTTCCCACAGCAATCAGCGTGTTCATATTGCTGGTTCGGTGCTTGAGTGCACCCCAAGCGCCATGGTAAAACTGCCTGCCTGCCCAGAACTGGACCGGCGTTGCAAGCGCCAGCAATATGTAGTCCACATGAAACGGCAAGAGGCCGTGCGCCCATGGAAAGAACATTACCGTCATTATCGCCCCGGCAACGATGAGACTGAAGATGAGCTTTCGTCGAAGTGCGGTAACTTCACGAGGAGTGGCGGTCTCGTCCTGTTCACCTACGATACCAAGAAGGGAGTATCCAGCATCTTCGACGGCATGACGCATATCGGAAACCGCCGCCAAGCCAGGTATGTATTCCACGGCGGCGCGTTCGGAAGCTAGATTGACACCTGCGGAGATGACTCCATCCACATCATTGAGAGCGTTCTCGATATGGGTTACGCAGGCGGCGCACGTCATGCCTCCGAGCGCAAGGATGACCTCGTCAGTCGCTATTCCGTAACCCGCATCTTCAAGAGCGTCAACAAAATCAGCAACCCGCAATGACGAGTTGCTCAACTGAATGGAAGCCTTTTCAGACGCAAGGCTCACGTTCACGTCGGCGACGACAGGCAACTCTTCAAGCGCGTGCGAAACATGGCTCACGCAAGCAGCGCAAGTCATGCCGCTAATCGGCAGCACTATGCGATCTCGGCTGTCGGATGCCATATTAATTCATGCTTTGCGCGAAGTTTAACACCGGTCAAAGCGCGACCGGCGCATTTCCGGCGCATGGTTGCTGAAAAGTCGAAGCCCCACCACATAGTGGTATCAGCCATTGACCAGGCTCACCCTAAATTATCGCATCAAAAGCACTTGCGCGCCACATTCACGTCGCCGCATGTCTCAACTCGAGCACAAATCTGCAAGAGACAACCGACATGGCGCGCAAGACGATGCAAGCGGGAGAGCCTAGAAGGATCGAATGACGCCGATTACCCTGCCGCGAACTTTGACATTCTCAGCGGGGACACGAATGGGGTCCATAGTGACATTCTCAGGTTGCAGGCGCACGGTGCCGCCCTCAAGGAAAAAGCGCTTGAGGGTTACTTCATCGCGGTCCTGCAGCTCGGCTGCCACCATATCACCCGTATTCGGTATATCTATGGGCTGCATGATGACGAGGTCCCCGTCAGCAATGAAAGCATCGATCATGGAGTCGCCTTTGACACGAAGTCCGTAGGCGTTCTCACGACCACTTACCATCGAAAGAGGTACGTCAAGTGATTCGAACTCGTCGGAATGACGCGACGCGACGGAAGGGATGTGTAGTGGCTCGCCGGCAGCGATACTGCCGTATATGGGAATAGTAGCCACGTTCGCGCGCGCGGCGGCGTGTTCGCCCAGCAACTCGATACCACGCGACACCTCTGGCAGACGCCTGAGATAGCCGTGCCGCTGCAATATATGCAGATTGTAGTCAACAACCGAAGTGGAGCTGATCTCGCAGCCGGCCTGAATATCGCGTACGGTGGGCGGGAACTGGCGCTCGCTCATGAACTGCTTTATGAATTCCAGTATTCTGCTTTGGCGCTCAGATAACTTCTTAGTGGTAGCCAAGGTGTCCTCCTAAAACTACATTTCAATTCGTGCTCTCTGATTGTCAGAGTACGCATGTTCGCAGTTTAACCTAGTTAGAACGCTAGTGTCAAGGGCGGCAGGCGCTCAGGCGTACCCAGTTTTGAACAGGGTATAGATATAGCAACTGTCTTAAGAGTCAAGAAAATTGAGCGACTCAGGGTAAGCTGATGCTTCGGAGCATCCCATATGCGGGCAGCCGCGGTGAATCCGAGCGCCTGAAGTCAGTGTTCACTGCCTGGTGTCGTGAGCGTTCCCACGATGCGGCTGCCGAGACTCCGGAGCGTGACTGGGAACGAATGGTGACGTTGTATGACTTCCCTGCCGAGCACTGGCGGCATCTCTGAGGACTACGAATGTCGTGGAGTCGCCGTTTGCGGCGCCGAGGCCACGCACTGACGCGGCGAAGCGATTCAAGAGGGTGGACAGGGCGATAGCTGTGATCCGGAAGATGTTGATGGTGGCGGAGAGCAGGTTCCGCAGGCTGAAGGTGCCGAGCAGCCTGCGTATGGACTGGCCGCTGTCTTGCCGTTGATGTCCCATAAGCAGGGGGCTATCGCGCGATGTCCTGCAGGGTTGCGTCCAATAACGAGCGGTTTGAGGAACTCAATCAACCCTAGCGAGTAGTGTCTGCGCCCATCTCACTTCTTGCATCTACGCCGACAGTCTTGTTCCGTCGTCTCTGTCACGTTGGACAATGCATTGCAGATTTGCAAGAATGATTCGGTACGAGCGCAATGCCATATATTACCCTGACACTGTCCTGCTTTGAGTATCCGCTCATGTTACGAATAAGATGACGAACAACACGAACTCGGAGGCGGCGACATGATCGACTACGAACCTTTGGAACTTAAAGAATACCTGAATGAAGGTTTGGACGCACTCGGAGCGGGCGCCTCTGCTGAAATCGGTCCGCGCCACTTCAGGGGTTTGCCGTTCGCCATAGGGGACGATCCGTCCAGATGCTTCATTTCAATGAACGGTAGCAGCGAGCCGATCAGCATTCCAGTTGGCAGGTTGGCATCTAGGGTTATCTTCGCTCACAGGCTTATTTCATCCGAAGCTGATGACGGCGAGACGGTAGGAGCGCCTGTCGCCGACTATGTATTTTCACAGGAGAATGGGCAGAAACATGTTGTCACCATCAGGGAGAGATTTGAAATTGGCTGTGTACCGATCAACTCCTTCCTTGGTACGTCCGGCCTGCCCTTCCTTGCGGTTACAGACGGCAAGCATCAGATGATGCCACGCAAGGAGGGGCAATGGCAGGATGTCGGCAAGAGGCAAACCGAGTATCTTCAAGCCACTGCGCGGAGCTACTTCCTGTGGTGTTGGACCAATCCTGACCCAACTATCCCGGTGGAGTCCATCCGCATCGTGCCTAAAGGACCTGCGTTCGTCATCGCCGCGGTGACGATTAGCAATGTGGACGAACATCCCTTCGCTCGCCAGGGACGCCGAGAAGCCAAGATTACGATCACCGATCCGGTCCTTGCTGCCAGTCCGTTCGACCTCGAAGTAGAGGTGGACAGAGGCGACTCCACCTTCGCTTTCCCACTGCCCAAAGATCCCGACGGATTTCTAACGGGATATCATCGCGGATTCGGGGAGCAAGCCAACGACGAAGCCAGCCCTCTTTACGCGGAGATCTCCGCAGTGCCCTCGGCTACTGTGTCTATCAAGCAGGATGGAGAGTCCATCGCACACCTATTATGGGGAGAAGTCGAGTCGAAGGGAACAGCCGAGGCTTCCAAGGCGCGCATGGATCTGGCGGATCGCGGACGCAACTGGGTGAAGGTGACGGTCATAGACGACGACACAGGC
This sequence comes from Chloroflexota bacterium, assembly GCA_024648655.1. Taxonomy (GTDB): domain Bacteria; phylum Chloroflexota; class Dehalococcoidia; order Lucifugimonadales; family JADFKI01; genus Bin90. Next base: position 13,817 of record JAGGDZ010000471.1, read on the forward strand.
AAGCCCGTGCCGTGTCGTGTGCACTTCAGGTCTCCGGAAGGGATTCCGTATCAGCCGCATGGACACCACAATCAGGTCAACTCGAACCTCGACACCTGGCACATAGATGTTGGTGGCGACGTGCGCCTGGGGCAAATTACCTACGCATACATAGACGGTCGGTGCGAAGGGTGGCTACCGCGAGGAGACGTAATCGTCGATGTGGCGCGAGGGTTTGAATACGAGCCTCTGCGGACGAAGGTACGCATCGAGCCGGGACAGCAGAGGCTGGAGCTCCGAATCAAGCGCTGGATAGACATGAACGCCCGGCGCTGGTTCAGCGGAGACTCCCATGTGCACTTTCTGTCAACGCAGGGCGCGCACCTGGAGTCGAGCGGAGAAGATCTCAATGTGGTGAATCTGCTCCAGTCGCAGTGGGGCAGTCTGTTCACCAACACCGAAGACTTCACCGGTAGAGCCAGTGTCATCCAGAACGGCAGTAACATCGTTTACGTGTCACAAGAGAATCGTCAGCACTTCATGGGACATATGATTCTGTGGGGCTTGAAAGAGCCAGTGATGCCTTGGTGTTCGGACGGACCGGCGGAGGCGGAGATAGGCGGTCACATGGAGACCACGCTGGCGCACTGGGCAGACGAAGCACACGCCCAAGGGGCATGGGTCATCAATCCTCACTTCCCGAACCCGAATGGAGAGCCGGCCGCGCTGGTCGCCACCGGTCGCCTGGACGGTGTGGAAATGCTGAGGCAGACCCGTCCCAACCACTTAGAGTATTACCGCTATCTGAATTGCGGCTATCGCCTTCCGCTTGTTGGCGGCACCGACAAGATGAGCAGCGACGTACCGGTAGGCTTGTACCGCACCTACGCCCTGCTGCCGAATGACCAGGACTTTACATACGAAAACTGGTGTCGGTCGGTTGCAGGGGGGCGCACTTTCCTGAGTGGCGGACCGATCATTCATCTTTCCGTAGAGGGTAAGGAGATCGGCGACACGCTGGCAATTTCCGGGCGAGGAAGCGTGGAAGTCGAAGCTTGGACGGAGAGCATTCTGCCCGTATTTTCGCTGGAGATAGTCCAGAACGGTCGAGTGGTCGCGCGTACCGAGAGTCGCAGCGGAAGTCGGCGGCTCGAACTCAAGGAGAGTATCAGGATCGACGGACATTCCTGGATTGCGGCTCGGACAGGGGCATTCGACTACTTCGACATCGTGCCGCATCACGATGTGTGGAATCGAGGTGTGTTCGCGCACACGTCTCCAATATACGTGGCCTGCGGCGGCGAGTGGGATATGTTCGATCCTGCCACCGCGCAGTACATGCTCACGCTTATTGAAGGCGATCTGGCATACATCACAGAGACCGCCGGCGTGCGGTCTCCCGGATCGGTCACACATCGGCACGGCGAAGACGACCACATGGCATATCTCCAGAGACCGTTCCTCGAGGCAAGAGATGCAATCTTGAACAGGATGCGCTGAATGACACGAGCACGTCAGAGTGTACACAATACACAGAGAGCGTGACTGAGACATGGTGCGCCAACGTTCAGTGGAATGCTTACGCCGGTTCCGTTTGACGGGACAGGAGGAAGTCGCGCACCCGGCTTATCGTCCGGGCAAAGATGCCTTCAGACTCCTTCCAAAGATATGCCGTAACCTCGGCTTTGGGAGCCAGCGCCACCAGATACATCGCGGCTTTATAGGAGTGTGAAGGCGTGTCGTCGGACATTACCATCATTGGCGTCTGACAGGCTCGCGCGAAGTCCCGCGATACGCCGTACATGAAGTCCGGCTGCGCTCGGCAAAGGTTTGCAGGTACCGCTCGATGACTTCCATCGTCACATCGGAGCGCCGGGCGTATAAATCATGCCCCACAAGTCGTGGCCGGAATCATATATAGCGTCCGGCGGTGCGCTGGCATGCCCAACGGGGTTGGCACAGCACGGCTGCAACGACACGCTAAGGCGCACGCTATCAGCTTGAGCGCAAAGGGTCCACCGATGCAATAGCCCAGGAAGTATCTGCCTTTACCGATCCCTTCAAGAACAAGAAAGTTGGATCGTCATCGAATTAGTAGCCGCACCGGAGGTTCTTTACTCAAGACGATTCTGCGGTCGCAGAACTCCCCTTCGGCAGCCGTAGATGGTATTTCAGGCACGGAAAGCCGGGCCAGATGGCTGTCCGTGGACGGAGTTAAGCCCAAAATCTGTAGTGTATT
>JAGGDZ010000185.1 GCA_024648655.1 Chloroflexota bacterium
TCGGCGCGGCTTGCAGTCCGGCGCGCGTTTCCAGGCGCAGGGGAGAGGGGTTTATGCTGAGGCGAAGAAACGCAGGATCCATCTCGAAGTGCGTGTAGCCCTGCCCGCGCCCATAGCCCAGCCGCCCCAGCAGCACGGGCTCTGCGGTGTCGAGCCCGTGGAAATAGACCCGCAGTTGATTCATGCGCTGTCGTGCGTGGCCAGCAGCTCGTCCATGGTGGCGGGGCCAGGCTCGGGGAACAGCGCCTCGGCTTTCTTCAGGTCGCCGTACGGAGCGCACAACATCAGGAACTGGCGCAACGAAATTTCGCCGGTGGTCTCGAACCGGCGAATGGTGGGCGCCGGCACTCCGCTTGCCTCGGCCGCCTTCTGCCGGCTGTGCTTGCGGGCGCGCCGCCGCTGGCGCAAGACCGCCGCGAGATGATCCTGCACTTCCCGGGGCGATCTGGAAAGGAATAGCCGCGTATCCATAATAGTCGTAAAAGAACTATATTGGATATGATTATATCAAGTCTGCCCCTCTATTCTTTGAGGCCATACAGAGGCTTGAGGAACAACGCTCGTCACGACGAAGCCGATTGCTGATTCACAAACACGAAAGTCAGCCAGATATCGTCTAGATGCTCGAAATCACCGTCGGTTGATATAAGCGTACCCCCGCTTGCGTAAGCGGTTGCCGCGATGCACAGATCATTCTGCTTCATTGGAATAGCAGGTCTCGGAGGTGGCGTCGCCTGCGGCGATTCCACTGATTTCCCATGTGTCCATGCGTCGATAAGAGCATAAGCACGTAGTATTTTCTCGTTGCTGATGTCTTGCGAAGGAATCCGGCTGAGTAGTCGGTCAAGGCGCCTGCGCCTGTTGCTTTCCCACCCGTTCTTCTCTGCGAGTGCGAGGATCTCTCCCTTACAGATCACAGACGTAAAGACCATGCTCCGGATCACCCAGGTTCAATGATTCCCGTGCCCTGAGCGCCCAAGGCGCTTCCCTGATGAACCCAAGCAAGATTCCTGTGTCCAGGAGATACCGTTGCATTGCGGATTCGCTCAGTCGAGTTGAGCGAGAAGGTCTTCCAGAGGCTCGTCTCCCGGCCACGCCCCTGCCAGCTCAATGGGGTCAAATGACTGAATCGGCTTGTCTTTCAATGGAAATAGTCCGCTCGACGCTTCGCTCGCAACGGACGGAACTTCTGCAAAAACACTGTCACCTTCTAGTCGGCTACTGATTTTTCGGGCCTCAATTAACCGGGAATCCCCGTTTGCCTTGAAATGGACGATTCCCTCGATTGTCGTCTGCTTACCCCATAGAGGACGCAGAGTCTCGACATCCAATGAGGTTGTGTCCAGACGTCCAAATATTCTGGTTTGATCCTTCACCAAGAGACTGAAGCGACC
>JAGGDZ010000370.1 GCA_024648655.1 Chloroflexota bacterium
GTGGCAGCAGGGTGAGGTTCGTCCTACACACGCTCCGAAGAAGAGAAAACGTCGCGGAGTACGCACGCGACCTGACCCCTTCGAGGGGGTGTGGTGTGAGATACTGGACTGGCAAAAGCAGCAACCGGACGCGAAGGCCGGTGAGCTGCTGGACCGGCTGATGGCTCGCTATCCCGGACGATACAGCAGGAGCCAGCTCAGAACGCTTCAGCGCAGGGTACGCCAATGGCGCATCGTCGTGGCGAAGCAGTTGGTGTATGCTTCTGCCGAACAGAGTGAAATGAATGAGGCAGACCCAGGTGACATCACACCTGTGAGCGACAATTAAAAGCTGCAAAAATCTCAGTAACATTTTTCCGATGAGGCAACAGGCCGGTAAAAGTTATTGTCGCGTATCACCGCCCCTAAATATCTATGGGTTGGACTTGTTAGACGGCGGCGGCGATTGTAGAATGTGTGGATACTACCCGCACATCGGAATGTGATTGAGCAATTACTTATGCTTACTAGCCGCCAAGAGCTAATCCTCAAAATCATCGTAGCCGACTACACACGCGCTGCGACGCCCATAGCATCCGAATCTGTTGCGCGCAGAGAGGAGCTGAATGTCAGTTCGGCGACCGTGCGCAACGAGGTCGCCGTACTCAGAGAGCAAGGATACCTCGCAAACCCGCACACTTCGGCAGGAAGCGTTCCCCTGGACAAGGCATATAGATTCTTCGTAGAGTCTATCGAACCCGTCTTGGATTCCGCCATACCGCTTAGCTCGCGAGATAGGGCGCGCGAGCAGCTTCAGCACATCCTGCAGAATTTGGATGAGTGGGCGAACGTCTCCGCCGCGGTGCTGTCCGGCCTAGTGGGCAATATGGCGATCGCCACATTCCCAAAGGCTCAGGAAACCAGAGTGCGGCATCTCGACCTTGTGCGTATTCAGGACTTGCTCGTTATGCTCATTGTGGTGTTGGAGCAAGCGCGACTGCACCGCCAGCTCATACGTCTTCCCCATCCGATGGCAGTGGACGAGCTTGAAGAATCAACTGCCCGCCTGCGCTCCTACATGATGGGTCATGACCAACGCGAGATAGCATCGCAGCAGATGCATCTCACGCCGCTTGAAGAGGAACTGGTTGAAGCGACCGTCACCGTTCTACGGGAAGAAGAGAGGGCAGTATATCGGGACCACTATGTGGACGGCATACGCAACCTCCTCTCACAGCCTGAGTTCGCCGAAAATGAGCGCGCCCGCGCCATTGTCGAGGGCGTGGAAGACGGCAGCCTCGCGCAGACCATACTTTCCGAAACTCCGGAGGGCGGAGTGCTGCGCGTCATCATCGGACACGAGCATCCGGATGACGCTCTGTCACCCTTGAGCGTGGTCGTATGCCAGTACGGGCAGCCGCATCGAGCCGTGGGCGCGCTGGGCGTCGTAGGTCCCACACGCATGGAATACACAAGGGCTATCGCGGGTGTCAGGTTCGTTTCGTCAGCCATGAGCGAGCTTCTTGAGAACGTATATGTAGCGTAGGGTCTATCGGTTGGTCAATGTGTCAGTCGGTTAGCGGTTTGATCGACGTGTTTCTTCATTCCCGCGAAAGCGGGAATATATGCTTGTAAAGGACAAAAAATGTTCGAGGCACTGTCGGAGAAGTTGAATGGCGTATTCGGTCGCCTTGGGAACAAAGGCAGGCTGACCGAGCAGGATGTGGACGCCGCTCTGCGAGAAGTGCGTATGGCGCTGCTTGAAGCGGACGTCAACTTCCGCGTCGCGCGTGACTTCATTGCGCGCATCCGCGAGGAGGCACTGAAGTCCGATGTGCTCAAGAGTCTTTCTCCCGGCCAGCAGGTGGTGAAAATCACCAACGATGCCCTTGTGGACATCCTGGGCGGCAGCGCGCATCGGCTCGAACCAGGCCCCAGGCGCCCCTCGGTCATACTGATGGTCGGACTAAACGGCGCTGGCAAGACGACTGCATCCGCCAAGCTTGCGCGCCATCTGAAGCAGGACGGTCAGGTGCCTGTGATGGTCGCCGCCGACTTGCAGCGCCCTGCGGCAATCCAGCAGCTCGAAACGCTTGGCAATCAGATAGACGTCCCAGTCTATCAGAATGCGAAATCCCGTAACACGCCGCACGTTGCCGGAGAAGGCATAAAGCGCGCCGCAGATCTGAACGCGGCATGGGCAATCGTTGACACCGCCGGCCGCTTCCAGGTTGACGACGAGCTAATGTCTGAACTCGAATCGGTGAAGGACGCCGTTTCGCCCGACGAGACTCTGCTGGTGGTGGACGCGATGACAGGGCAGGAGGCCGTCGAAGCCGCCAAGCAATTCCACGACCGCATTGGCTTGACCGGCTTGATAATGACCAAGATGGACGGAGACGCGCGCGGCGGCGCTGCGCTTTCCATCACATCGGTTACGGGTGTTCCGATAAAGTTCATCGGCACGGGCGAGCGCGTCGATGCGCTGGAAGCATTCTATCCTGATAGGCTCGCCTCACGCATACTCGGCATGGGCGACATGCTCTCGCTCATAGACAAGGCGCAGGCAACCTTCGACCAGGACGAAGCCGCCGCGATGGAGCGCAAAATACGGCAGGCCACATTCGACCTCGACGACTTCCTGGGACAGCTCCAGCAGCTCAAGAATATGGGGCCTATCAGCCAGGTGCTGGAGATGGTACCCGGCTTCTCCGCGATGAAGGGCAGGATTGACGTGGACGAGCTGGACGGCAGTCATCTCGTCAAAACGGAGGCGATTATACGCTCTATGACTTCGGAAGAGCGCCGCAGGCCTGAGATAATCGGCGGCAGTCGCAGGCGCCGAATCGCGCGGGGCAGCGGAACCACGCCGCAGGACGTCAACCAGCTCCTCAACCAGTTCAGCCAGATGCAGAAGATGATGCGCCAAATGATGGGCGTTGGCGGCAAGGGCAGCCGCCGCCAGAGTAAGAAGATGCGCCGCATGATGCGCCAGCAAGGCAACATCTTCAACCTGCCGAATGTGTAGCGCGCGCGCCTTTCCGGCTTTAGACATCCACCTCTGATACCCATCCCCTTCCATCCATAGGACGAAAATTTGCTGGAAGCCGTCAGCGCAACTGAACTGGCTTACGCCTTGCTGGTGGTGTTCTTTGCCTGCACGGTATTCAGCGCCATGGGCTTCGGCATCGGCATTGTCGGGCTGCCGTTCCTGTTCCTGATGTTCGATCCGGCGACCTCGATTATCCTCCTGAATGTGATGGCGCTGCCGGTGGTCATTCTGGTCGTCATTCGCAACCGTGAACACCTGCGCCCCCGTGAGATTGTCCCCATTGTGCTGGCAGGCATCATTGGCGCTCTGATAGGCGGCTGGGTGCTGGCGATGCTCGATATCGCGGAGTACAAGGACATCTTCGGCATAGCCGTGCTGCTGGTCATCATCGCGCTCACGGTTGGGGGCATGTTTAAGATGCCCTTTCGGATGCCCAGAGCGAGCATCCTGGGCCCCGTGTGCGGCTTCCTGGTCGGGCTGTTCATCACCGGGATAGGCGTCGGCGGACCGCTGCTGGTGCTGTTCTTCCTATCGCAGGGCTGGGGCCGTCAAGGCACTCGCGCGTCTATGGCGCTCTACTTCATATTCATGGGCACGGCGTTGATAGTAGGCTACGGGCTGAACGACCTCTACACACCTGCGAGAACCACATTGCTGCTTGCCTCGATAGTTCCTGCGGTGCTTGCCGCGCTGCTCGGCGACCGCATAGCGAAGAGCCTCACCGATGTCGTGTGGCGGCGCGCGGTAATCGTGCTTGTGCTGGCGTCCAGCGCCTTTGCGCTTGCGACCAAGCTACTGAACGTGGTGCCCGCGTAGCAAATGCGGGCACGGATGTGTAGGATGTAACTCAGAGAAACCCGTAACTTGAACTCACAAGGAGGCGATGATGTCCGACCGGAAGATTGGCTACATTGGCTTAGGGAACATGGGCGGCGGGATGGCGTCGCATCTTGTGGCGAACGGCTACGACGTAACTGTGTACGATCTGCGTTCTGAGGCAGTGCAGGCACTCGTGGACAAGGGCGCCACTGCCGCGTCATCGCCCAGGGAGGTCGCGGAGCAGTGCGATGTCATCATCTCCTCTTTGCCTACACCCCAGAGCGTTGAGAATGCCGCCACGGGCGAGAACGGCATCGTGCAAGGTCTGAGCGCAGGCAAGGTCTATATCGACATGAGCAGCATAGACCCCGACACGACTCGCAGGGTCGGTGAGGCGGTGCGCGAGAAGGGCGCGGAGATGCTGGATGTGCCGGTCGGTATGGGCCCCCAGCAGGCGGCGAGCGGTCAACTCACCCTGATGATTGGCGGCGATGCCAGCGTGGTCGAGGACTGCAAGGATGTGCTTGACACGCTTGGCAACCAGCAATTCTACTGCGGAGAACTGGGCTTGGGCGTTACCACTAAGATTGTCAACAATCTGGTGTCGTGCTCGGTCGCAACGCTGCTGGGCGAAGCGGTTACGATGGGAGTTGCCGCAGGGCTGGACCCGGAACGGCTGCGCGAAGTTATGAACAACACCGCCGCAAGCACTCTGCACGGGCGCACCGGACTAAAGGCGAAGGTGTTCGAGCGCAACTTCGAGCCGGGCTTCAAGCTCGCGCTGTCTCACAAAGACCTCGGCCTTGCAGCGCAGCTTGCGGCATCGCTGGGCGCGGCGAACATGGTCGGCTCAGCCGCGTACCAGGTGCAGACGCTCGCCATGGGCAAGGGCTTGGGCAACGAAGACCAGTATGCCGCCATCAAGATAGCGGAGGAGACCGCCGGCATTGAGGTCAAAGGAGACGAAAACTAGCGCATGCGCCGGCGCAGAACTCGCGGCCAGTAACTCAGCGAGACCACGACGGCAAGCGCCCCCAAGATACCCGCGAGTATATACGTCTCGCGGAACGCCATTACGAATGCCTGCGCGCTATTGGCGGTCATCATTTCATGCACCGCGAGCCGTCCATCGAACACGCTGCCCATCAGGGCAACGC
>JAGGDZ010000057.1 GCA_024648655.1 Chloroflexota bacterium
GCGCCCTTGTGCCCGCTGCAGAGAGAAATGTCCAGCAGATTGCAGACAGGATTTCCACTCTCGAGCCCGGCCAGATGCTATTCAGTCGCAATCTGCAACGGAATGCGAGGGAAGCCATTCTGCAAGCCGTTCAATTTCATAGAAGGGACTTAGATTCATAGGAACGCCCTTGCTACACACTGGTACACTGACCTGACTGGAAGACTGCGGAGATATAGCAGTGAGGCAATCCCTTGATCCCCCTCAAACTCACCGTCAAGAACTTCATGTGCTACCGTGACGATGTGCCGCCCTTGCACTTCGAAGGCATCCATGTCGCCTGTCTCTGCGGGGACAACGGGCATGGCAAAACCTCCCTCCTCGACGCCATCACATGGGCGCTCTGGGGTATAGCCCGCGCCACTCCCACAGGCACCGGCACGATCAACGCGCTCCGCATGTCCGACCTCGTGCATATGGGACAGACCGACATGAGCGTCGAGTTGGACTTCACGTCCGGCGGCCAGCTCTACCGTGTCATCCGCAGGCACACCATCAGCACCGGTGGGCGCAGCAGCCGAACAACACTCGAACTACAGATAGCTACCGATGGAGGGCACGAAAATTTTCGCTCCATCAGTCGTAACACCGTCCGCGAGACCAACGCCCGCATCAGCGAAATACTGAACATGGATTTCAAAACCTTCGTCAACACCGCGTATCTGGCGCAAGGACAAGCAGATCTGTTCACGACCAGCACGCCCACAGAGCGCAAGAGGTGCCTCTCGGATGTGCTGGACATCTCTTATTATCAGCGCCTGTCCGAAGAGGCTAACGCTCGCAGCCGCAGCATCCAGACCGAGATTCAGCAGGCGCTCACGGCAATGAACCTGCACTCCGAGGAGACGGCGCGCAAGCCTGACTATGAGCGGCGTCTCGCCGAGGTGAGCGCTCTAATCGAACAGACCACGCCCAAGGTCGAGGAGCAACGCAAGCAGATCGAGACGCTTCGTGGAGAGGTGCAGCGACTTCAGGCGCTCGAATCCGAGTTTACCGCGCTACGCCGGCGCAGCAAGTCAGCGGAAGCGGACGCCTTAAGGTTGTATCGGCAGGTGAAAACAGACGAAAAGCGCGTCTCCGCATACGAAACCACCATCACGGACGCTCCCCAGACCCTAGCCGGCTACCAAGCGCTCCAATCCGCGCATGCCGAGCTTGAGCGTCTCGATTCCGCCCTCTCCGAGAAGAGCAGCATAGACGCGCGCTTCGCCGCCCTCTTGCAGTCCATCGTGCGGCAGGAAGAGCGTCTCGCGTCCACGCACAAGACGTTGCAGCAGCGCATCTCGGCCGAACTGGAACCACGAGCTAACCGACTGCCTGAAATCAAGGAGCGGCAGGCAGCATTGCGGCAGCGACATGCCACCATATCGCAGCAGACTGCCGAAATTGAACGACAGCGCGCGGACGCCGACTCGATCTCCACCCGCATCCGATCGCTCGAACAGGACAATGAACGCCTTCTGGAACAGATGCAGGACACCCGACGGAAGTTCGACATGCTCGAACGGGGCGAAGCTATCTGCCCGCTCTGCAACCAGCAACTCGGCGCAGACGGTCAGCAGCATCTGCGCGCAGAGTACCAGCGAATCGGCGTTGAGAGCAAGACGTCATACAGCGAAAACCGCATCCACATCGACGCCCTCACACGCGAACATAAGACAGCAGCCCGAACACTCACATCAATGGAGACGAAGCACCGGTCCGAAGGTCGCGCCCTCGCCGCTGATGAGGCAAACCTGGCGCGCGACGAACGCGAGTCTCTTCAAGCCCAGGACGACCTACGGCAGGCATTCCAAGCTCTAGCAGAAGCGGAGCGCGCCCTACGCGACAAGGCATTCGCGCACGAAGAGCGCAGCGAGCTTGCCGCGCTGGAAGCCGCCATTGCAATGCTCGATTACGACGCCGAGGCGCACCGGCAGGTTCGCCGCCAAGTGAGCGAACTCCGCAAGTTCGATGCAGCTCGCCACGCGCTGGACGAAGCGCAAGCCAACCTGCCCGGAGTCAGTGAATCGCTGCAAAGCACGCGCCAGATGCTCGCCGAGCGGCAGGCGGACATAGACGCTGCATCCGAGCGCATCGCCGAACTGGAGCAGGGTTTGGAATCCCTGCCATCCCTCACGACCACGCTATCCACC
>JAGGDZ010000014.1 GCA_024648655.1 Chloroflexota bacterium
CATAGACAATCGAAGCCTGAATCAGCCGCGATTTCGGCGAGCCTCAGCTCCTCATCCCACATCTGGCCATCGGAGCCTTCTTCCCAGCCGTAGCTGGAATAGATCATCATCATTCCTACATCCATGCGGACACTCCTTGCGGTTCATTCAAATTACTCGCTCCGGTTACTCGCTCCGGCTATCACCCCCTAGAAACTCGGCTTCACCGGATACGGAGTCAACTGCAGTTCATGCGTCCAGCAGGACTTGTCCTGTGTGTACAGGTAGTAGAATGCTTCTGCAATCTTGACCGGATTTATCAGCAGTTCGGGGTTCTGCTGCGAGCGCGGCATAGCACGCGTGCCCGGCGAGTCTATTGTGCCATCGATGACAACGTTGGCGACATGCACACCGTACTCAGAGTATTCTTCGGTCAGCGACTGAGCCAGCGTCCGCATCAGCACCCTCGGATAGTACAATGACTGCCCTGTGTACCGTTTTTTACCCCGCAGCGACGATGAGTTATTGGAGAACAGTATTGTGCCCTCGCCCCGCTCTCGCATCGCAGGCAGCACCTCCTTGACGACAAGGAACGGCCCGCTGCTCGATATGTGCTGCGCGGTCTCAAGCATCTCGATTGGAATGTGTTCCAGCAGTTCTTTTTCCGGTGGAAGGTCCCGTCCTTCTAGGTATCCTGCGTTGTAAACCAGCACGTCCGGCTCGCCCGCCTCTTCGCGTATCTGCGCGAACGCATTAGATATGGAATCGCGGTCAGCGAGGTCCAGCTCTACGATGATGCTCTCGCCGCCCTGCTCGCCTATCGTCGCCTTCAGCGCAGCAGCGTTTGACGCATTGCGCGTGGTCAGCACGGTGAGAAAGCCTTCCTGCGCGAACTTCTGCGAGATGGCTCCACCTACGCCCCAGCGCACGCCAATCGGAATATCGCTGTCGTCTAGGTCTGTACCATGAATGAGCCGTGTGTTGCGACCATCCGACTGCCATTTTGACGTCGCGCCTATGACAACTGCGACGGGTTTTCGTGTAGAGGTCATGGGTAATTCCTTTCTGTCATATTTCGGTCGTGCAAAAGCGAGATTGTCGAGCATTCCAGTTTGGGGTCAGTTTATCGCAAAGTGCATGCGGCTGGCAGCATACAGATTGCCCGCCATCAAGATATACGGATAGGCAGCGCCGCACAAGAGTTGTGGGCGTGGCGCTGCCGCTCAACAGAAAGGGCAGGTTGCTGAACCTGCCCCCGGCGAAAGCTTCACCCCGCGCATCGGCGCATTGTTACCGGCTCACCAGTTCCCTGCGTCCCACATACTCCGCCAGCGCGTTCACCATGTGCCCCATCTTCGGGTACTCAGGCTGCGTGTCGGTCGCCACGCCTACATCCGCAAGCGCAGCCGCGCAGGTCGGCCCCACCGCGCACACGATGGTCTTCGAGTTCAGCGCATCCGACAGCTCATTCGCCGGCACATCGTTAGCCGCCGCAATCACATAGAGGTGTCGGATTTGTACCTGGCTTGTGAATGTAATTACATCGATGCACCCATCCAGCAGATCGTCTATGAGTGACGTCATCGGCGTAGTATCGACCGGCAGTTGCCATTCGTACAAGCATAGCTCATCCACGCTCGCGCACTGCTCACTCAGCGCAGACATTAACGCGGCGTTGCGCTCTCCGTACTGCAACACCATCAGTCGCTTTCCTCTCACAGGCAACGCGGTAAGCGCATCCAGCAATTCCTTAGTAGTGTAAGGCGCTTCGATGCCAGTGGAGACTTGCACATCCACCTGCTTCAACGCCGCGGTCGGCTTTGGCCCTCGGCAAACTGTCGTGATTGCACGCAGCGAATCCAGCAGGAAGTCCAGTCGCCCTTGCTCATCCGCCTCCTTGAACAATGCCCTAGCACCCACACCCGTCTGAAACACTACCACGTCTAGGCTGCCGCTCTCCAGCTTGTCAAGCAGGTAACGCACATCATCCGCGCAGTCCAACGGAGCCTCGCGCAAGGCGGGCGCGCACACCGGCTCGCCACCCCGCTTGCTGATCATGCTCGCAAGCGCGCCCGTCATCCGCGCTTCAAGCGTTGCTACTCGCATTCCGTCTAGTTCTGCCATTCGGGAGCACCTATCCTAT
>JAGGDZ010000149.1 GCA_024648655.1 Chloroflexota bacterium
AGGGGCCGTCCGCGACGGTGCGGTCCGTGCCGTCGAACCTGATGCGCTTGCCTTCTGATGTGGGCTTGAGGCCGTCGCCGGATTTCATTATGCCGGCATCGAAGAGTTGCTGATTGTACCTGCCCATCGCTTCCATGAGTTCGGTGGAAGGCATGAGGCCCGCTTCGCTGTCCGCGGTCGCCTTTACGAATACGATTACGCGCACGGGCATGCTCCTTTGCAGTGATCGGAGGGGGTGAAGAGACTTGCTGTGGAGCCAACGAGTGGACTCGAACCACCGACCTGCTGTTTACGAAACAGCTGCTCTGCCGACTGAGCTACGTTGGCTCACCAAATCCATATTACTATGATTGGGACGCGGTTTCCACATGAATTTCGTCAGACTAGTCGATTGACCGGCTGGCGGTTACGCGGAAACGGCGCATGGCGCAGGTGGGCGCAAGTTCACGTACTGCGATGATGACACCGGATGTCCAGCCCACACCATCAGGCAAGGATGCGCCGACTTCGGGCGCGGGCGCGCCTTCCTCCATGTAAAGCCTGCCGAGCGGCTTGCCGTCCTCCGAATATACGAACCAGACGGTCTCTATGGCTTGCGTCTGCGTCATGTCGCCGTTACGCCTCCGTCTATTACCAACTCCGAGCCGGTGACGTAGCTCGACTCGTCGGACGCGAGATAGAGCATGCCCTGCGCGAGTTCCTCCGGCTTGCCTACCCTACCCATCGGTATGCGCTCGAGCAATGCGTCATAGTGTTCCGGATTCTGGTAACTATCGTTGGTCATGGGTGTGCGGCAGAATCCGGGATGGATGGAATTGACCCTGATATTCTCACCGGCGTACTGGATGGCGGCGGACTTGGTAATGATGCGAGACGCCCCCTTGGCTGCATGGTAGGCGGTAGATGTGCGGCTGCCGACAAGTCCGTATATGGAGGACACATTGATGATGGAGCCGCCGCCCGCCTTCCGCATCTCGGGTACAGCGTACTTCATGCCTAGGAAGACGCCCTTGGCATGAACATCTATCTGCGCGTCCCAGTCTTCTTCGGAAGTTTCCATAAGGGTGAGGCGACCACCTGTGCCTGCATTGTTTATCAGGACATCGAGCCTACCGTAAGTGTCTATTGTGAGCTTGATTGCGGATTCCCAGTCGGCTTCGCTGGTGACGTCATGACGCGCGAATACGACGTCGTAGCCCTGCTCGCGAAGCTGCGCTTCCGCCCGC
>JAGGDZ010000270.1 GCA_024648655.1 Chloroflexota bacterium
CGGCGCTCTGATGAGATCTACCATGTTCTTCACCTGTGTACTTCTGACGATTGTCATTACGCTGGAAGTCTCTAGAAGAGCAACCTTGAATCTCCCCGGGATTACTTACTTCATCTTCATCGCATTTGGACTTATGGTCGTTGTCGTAAATCGCAGACTCGCTCCTGCGGGACTAGTCATTCTCAGCTGTACTCTGCTCCTGTTAGTGACGAGTATTACGCTGGAGCGTTACGGTATCTTCCCATCGAACATACCTTGGGGATCTTCGTATATTACGAGCAGGCAGCCCACTCTTACTATTGATGATGCTATGGATGAATATAGGCATGATTACATCGTAGAACTGGCATCGGCTGCTAAAGACAACACGGCTCCAGACTCGGTGTTCCTGGTGCCCTGGAAGTGGCATGTATGGCGACTGTTCTCGGACAGAGCAGTTGTCGTAGATTACAAGGCATTTCCTTTTCGGGATGAGGGAATGAAAGAGTGGTATGAGCGCTACCTGGTCATCTACGATGCGGGAGCCGGATATCCCGACGATGTCACTGAAAGTGAACTGCTTGAGCTACAGGAAAAGTATGGGTTTGACTACGCGGTGATCCGTTCAAGGTCAACGATGCCGTCGTTCCCCGTTCTGAAGTCATCTGGGAGTTGGAAACTTGTCTGCGTAACCGATGACTGTCCCGGGTGATGGTGCTGCACTAAGTGGATGCCAGCGATCTAGAGGATTCTCCGGCTTGACACCAAAAACCTGACGTTATGATACTCTCTGACAAGCTGTGGGCTGGAGTGCAGGTGGAATCACCTGAATGGAGACTTAGTTGAGAGTAGTCGTCACGCTTATTGCGGTAATTCTGCTGGCTTCGGCTTGCGCCGATGATCCGGCTGTACCTGCGCCTACAGCGATTCCCGTTCCAACATCAACGGCGCTACCGTCTCCGACTCCGCCGCCTACTCCGCCGCCGCCCACTTCTACTCCAAGGCCGACGAGCACGCCGGAGCCGACCCCCACATTCGCTCCCACGCCCGTGATACTACCGACTGTCGAGGTTGTGTTCGAGACACCTACTCCAACGGCAGCCTTCCCGTCAGATCTGGACCGAAAGCTGGACGCGATCACTCTTCAGGCAGCCGCGATTCGCGGCCTCA
>JAGGDZ010000410.1 GCA_024648655.1 Chloroflexota bacterium
GACGACAGCCTCCCCGCGTCAGTCGCATCCACACTCGGCAACCGCCACTCGCAGCGCATCGACGCAATCGTCTGCGACATCATAGACAATTCCTACTATGCCAGCGGCTTGCTTGGCACAGGTGATAGCACAAATGGGGCATCCCCCGAACGGCTACTCTCAATTACCATGGGGGGAAAAGTGCGAAGCGCCTTCATGGAACTCCGCGAGTTCATGTTCAACACCGTTTATCTGCCAATCGACGACAGCCCCGAAGGGGAATCCGCCCGGCGCATAGTGCGATTCCTCCACGGCTATTTCAGCGAACGTCCCCACGAAATACCGCCCGAATATGCCCGACGCAGCCGCACACCGGCAGAAGCAGTAGTTGACTATGTGTCGGGCATGACCGACCTCTACGCCATTCGACTTGCGGAAAAACTGGCGCCCGGCATCGCTAAGACTTTCTCGGAAAGATTGCTATAATGACGTCTATCACCCCCGCAGACCGCGTTCGGCTGCGTACTGTCAGGCTCCAGATAAAACGAATCCGCGAACACCTCGAAGCCATGCAGAGAGACGCGCACGGCGTTGAGTATGCCCCATGGAAGAACGAAGTTGACAATATCTGGAAGATAACCTTCGAGAACATCAACGAAATGAGCGAATCACCTCAGCAAAACGCCTTGGAAATGATTCGAGAGCCTTGGATGATGTATTTGTCTCACTACGCCGCCATCGGCAGCGAATAGCAGCAAAGTCCTTGCTCACGGTGCAGACAGGGGATGCGGGTGAGTATATTGCCAGCCCGATCATAGCAGAAAGAGAAAGCCTTGAACCAGAACTTCGCCGCAATCGAAATGGAAGCCGACCTTAATCAGGCGCGCCGCACCGCGGTTATGGCGCACAACGTCGTCATACGACTCCGTGAACTTGGCCTGCCTCAAGCGCTCGACGCCGAACTCGCAAGCGTCAGCACCGACCTCGGCGACCTCTGGGGCGCGCAAAAAGAGTTCACCGACCACCTGCACAACATGCTCAAGACGTCTCACGACTGGGACTCCGTCGGCGACTCTCTCGTGGACATGCGAGCGTCCATCGAGCACATAGCATGGCATCTCGAAAGCATCCGAGAACCCTTGACCAAACTAGCCGAATACGCCTACTCCCAAGCCCACGACCCAACGGCTGACAACCCGCCTCCTCCCGGAGAAAATTGCTGCGCTGTCGAGCTGGATGAAGTTTTGGGTCCTGCCTCCACAGAAATGACAAGGTGAGATGCGCGAATAGCGAACAAACTGACTGAAAGACTGACCGACTGCCAAATGACCCTACTTGACGATATACGTGCCCGCCTCGACATCGTCGATGTCGTGTCCGGCTACATCGCGCTCCAGAAAGCGGGCCGCAGCTTCAAGGCGCCCTGCCCCTTCCACACCGAGCGCACGCCTTCATTCATCGTCAACCCGGAACGCCAGAGCTGGCACTGCTTCGGCGCTTGCTCCACAGGCGGCGACGCATTCTCCTTCGTCATGCGCCATCAGAGCATCGAGTTCAGCGAAGCTCTGCGCATCCTCGCGCAAAAGGCAGGCGTCGAACTGTCTCAAGCAGGTAGGCAAAACAGCGACCGCCGCGACAAGCTGCACGCCGTCAATCGCCTCGCCGCAACCTGGTATCAGGAACGCCTCAAAGCCACCGAAGGCAAAGGCGCCCTCGATTACTTGAAGGAACGCGGCGTAAACTCCGAAATGATCGACGCCTTCCAGTTAGGCTACTCTCCGAACAGTTGGGACGCTCTAAAAGCTTATCTAACGAGCATGGGAGCGCCTGAATCTGACGCCGTGGAAGCCGGGCTTCTATACCGCCGAGACGACGACGGCAGAACATGGGATTTCTTCCG
>JAGGDZ010000112.1 GCA_024648655.1 Chloroflexota bacterium
ATCGCGCTAAGTCCCTGGGATAGCGACTGGAGCGCGGCAGCCACTCGCGCAGAGTGGCAGAATCGACACGGAGAAGACGTTGGTACGCTTCGTTGGACATCTCGTCAATGCACATCTGAAGCAGCTCGCCGTTCGGTTCGGCAAAGGCGCTTCGCAGCCGCCTGCCGTACTTGACGTCTATGAAGTTCCAGCCGTTTGCCGCGAACATCTCTCGCCAGCTCTGTACGCGTATGCCGGGTATTATGCGGTCAAGACTCTGGCGGTTGAGATCAACTACCCAGAGCACGTTGTCGAGGGCAGACATTTCCGGCTCCGCTATGGCTTCCCATATTGAACCTTCGTCCAGCTCCGCGTCCCCGACCAGGCTGATGTATCGGCGTGTGCGGTTGTAGTAGTGCAGGTGTGAGCGCAGATACTCCTCGGTGATTGCCGCGAAATTGGGTGCGACAGGTCCCAGCCCTACCGATCCAGTAGAGAAATCCACGGAGTCGGGGTCTTTAGTCTGGCTTGGATAGGCTTGCAATCCACGGAAGCCGCGCAGGGTCTTGAGGTACTTGCGGTCGAGATTGCCCAGCAGATACTGAATTGCGTGAAAGACAGGGGATGCGTGCGGTTTGACGGAGATTCTGTCGCCCGCTTGCATATAGTCGAAATACAGCGAAGTCAGAATAGTAACGACAGACGCGCTCGATGCCTGATGGCCTCCAACCTTTCCGTCCGGCGAATGACGTACATTATTAGCGTGGTGGATCATCTGCATGGACAGCCACAGCACACGGTCTTGAATCTGGCGCAGTGTGGTATCGCGGTCCTGATATGGGTTCGTCTGTTCTCGAATTGCCGTTTCCATCTTCAACCTCACATCCGTGCGTCTAGTTTCAGGTATCAGCGGTCAGCAATCATTAGTCCGGATTTGGGTTTACTGAAACGGCTTTATCCAGCGTAATCCCTCGTACGTTGTCGTGTTGGGGATATACTCGCAACCTATCCAGCCGTCATAACCCAGTTCGTCAAGATAGTTAAACAGATAGCCGTAGTTTATCTCGCCTGTTCCAGGTTCGTGGCGTCCCGGATTGTCTGCAATCTGGATGTGTCGGATAATGTCCCAATTACGCTCGATGTTGCGGGCAAGGTCGCCCTGCATTATCTGCATGTGATAGATGTCGTGCTGCAAGTAGAGGTTGTCGGAACCGACGCGCTCGATGAGGTTGCGCGCCTGCTCCGGGTAATTCAGGACGAATCCGGGTATGTCTATGGTGTTGATAGGCTCTATGAGCAGCATAATGCCCGCGTCCTTGAGTTGTTCCGCCGCGAAGGCAAGGTTGCTGACAAGAGTGGCGTCTGCATCTTCCGTTGACACGCCTTCGGGAGCGATACCCGCG
The DNA here is from genome assembly GCA_024648655.1 of Chloroflexota bacterium. Lineage (GTDB taxonomy): Bacteria > Chloroflexota > Dehalococcoidia > Lucifugimonadales > JADFKI01 > Bin90. The sequence goes on from JAGGDZ010000112.1 coordinate 1,383, forward strand.
AGGCAATTCACCTGCGGACAGTTGAGCGCGGTGGCATACACGATAGCCTTGCCAACGCCTTCCTGAAATTCGCCGACACGATCCGGATGGCACGCGATGCCGCGCTCTCCCGTTCCCCAGTCTCCTGCCGGAAGATTATGGAGAACCTGCTTCAGGCTGTGTAGCTCTAATTTCTCCGCGAGCTGAGCCGGTTCGTAGTCATAGGGAAACAGGTACTCAACCCCTCTGAATCCCGCACTCGCGGCGGCTGAGAAGCGGTCGAGAAAATCGACCTCGTTAAACATCATTGTTAGGTTTGCTGCGAATTTTGGCATCATCCATCCTCGAAATCGGTCAGTCATCAGAGCTATGCTCGAATTATGTCAGGCTCGACGGCTGCACGGGGCGCTCTTCATCGGCTGCCCTGTAAACCGCCATCGCCATCTGCATGGTGTGGCGGGAGAAGTCGATATCCATGTCGGGCTGCTCATCGTTTAGGATGCAATCTATGAATTGCCGCGCCGCGCCGTTGAATCCCTCAATCCAGTCCATCGGCACCTGGATGCCGGTAGTCTCCGTGCCCTTGACGATCATCACCGGGGGCAGGTCGAGCATCTCGCCGGTGCAGCGCGTTACCCATATTGCGCCTTTGCTTCCCTGTATTTCAAAGAACTCGTCGGCCGGATAGTATCTGCCGCGTATTTCCATCTCAGGCGCTGAGGAGTATTCGAGCACGCCGAGGCAGTTTCTGCCCTTGAACTTCCATATTGCCGCGCTGGGGGTTTCGTCGAGATAGTCGTCTGAGCGAGAGACTATGCTCTGGACGCTCTCGACTTCGCCGATCCAGCTTATGGCGGTGGCGTACTTGTGCCAGCCGTCGTCGTACAGCATTCCGCCGGCGTGCAGGGTTGGGTCGCGCCGCCAAACATAGGCGCCGGGCATGGTTTCAATCTGTGACCGGTTTGCAAGCTTGCCGCGCACCGTCCGGATGCGAACCATCGATGGCTCGCCAATGACGCCGCTCTCCAGAAGTTCCTTAGCCTTCACAATTGGTGGGTAGTATAGAAAGTTCTCGGTGGTGCGGTATTTGGTGGACGCGCTTTGAAGGGCAGCTTCGACGGTGTCTATTTCTGCGACGGTCGATGATATGGGCTTCTGGCAGGAGACGTGTTTGCCGGCTCTCAGGCCGTCAATGATCTGCTGTGGATGAAGATGTGTTGGCGTGAGCAACTCGACGGCATCTACGTTGGAATCGTTCAGCAGGTCTTCGAAGCTCTCGTGGATTCGAGGAGTTATGCCCCATTGACGCGCACGTTGCTCAGCGCGCTCAGTCTGCGGGTCGAAGAGCGCGGTGACTTCGCAATTCTCGTGTGCCAGATAGCCGGGCGCGTTGAGCTGGGATATGGTGCCGCATCCCACGATTGCCATTCTTACCTTGTCCAACTGCTGCCTCCTGCCTGAGCAATTCGTAATCCTTGAGCGTGGATAATATCCTTGATCATGGATAATGTCATTCCGTAGGATACCATCTGTGGTGAAGTTTGGCATTAGGAAGAGTCAAGAAACCTCCGATGGGTAATCGAAATTGACACAACCGCGCCGATGCGGCAAAATCCAAGCGTCTTTCGGGCGACCGGTCGCCTTAACCGTTCCTATCATTGCAATATGAAAGTTGAGACATGGCAGTATCGCAGAAAATTCGCAGCTTTATGGAGCAGGGATCATGGATTCGCAGGATGTTCGAGGAGGGCATTGAGCTGAAGCGGCAATACGGGGATGAGAATGTCTTTGACCTTTCACTTGGGAATCCCGTGATGCAGCCACCTTCGGAGTTCTTTGAGGAGTTGAGACGCATTGCGAATGACCCTGCTCCCGGCATACATCGCTATATGCCGAACGCCGGTTATGCAGAGACACGCGGCGCGGTGGCATTACAGCTGTCGGGTGAAACTGGGCTGGAATTCGGGACGGATGATGTTGTGATGACTTGTGGGGCGGGCGGCGCGCTCAATGTTGTGCTGAAGACGCTGCTAGACCC
>JAGGDZ010000182.1 GCA_024648655.1 Chloroflexota bacterium
ATGATACCGCGCTATACAGTTCGATGAAATGTCTGCCGAACAAATGGCTTTCACCTTTGGCGATACCCGGAGGTGGACAGAGGATTGGATATGGGGCACACCTTTGGCAGATGGCAGCGCAACTTCTAATCGCAGAGCGTGTTTGGCTGAATACAACCAGGGTTGTGTCGATGTTCTCTGACAAGCCTGTGCTGTCAAATGTATGGTGGGAAGTTAAAACTGCTGATGAGAATTTCGACAAGACTCTCGCGCTCTTCCTGAACAGCAGTGTTGGCATATTAACTCGGCTCGCTACTCGTAATACAACTAGGGGTGGTTGGGTAGCATTAAAGAAGGCTGATTTAACGGAGATGCTTGTGTTAGACGTACGCGCCATATCGCAGTCGCAGTTGCAGGGGTTGGCGGACCTGTTCGACGAGCTTGCGGATGAAGAGTTCGAGCGTCTGCCGGGGATGGCGGACTGTGCGGCGCGCCGGCGTCTGGACGATGGGTTGTCGGCGATACTAGGTCTGCCGGACTTGTCGGGCTTGCGGCGATTGCTGGCGACGGAGCCTGTGGTTGCGAATAGGCGGTTGTGAGCGGGGCGCATAGTATAATTGTGAGATAGAGGAGGCGCTTCGCCTGAAACGCTATCGTTTGGACTATGTATTGTACAGCTCGGAGCTATCGACCGAGCCTGACCAGTACATGGCTGAAATACCGGCGCTGCCGGGTTGCCGCGCATGGGGCGATACGACGGAAGAAACGATAGGGACCCTTCGGAGCGTGGCGGCCGCGTTCATTGATTTGCATGAGGAGAGCGGCGAGGAATTGCCGGCTGAAATACATCGTAGATGTGCAGGCTGAAGCCGGGCAGCATCGGAGATGTCAGCGTCTGTCCTGTGTTGTAGATGCCCGCCACGCGATAGACGCCGTTATCCAGGGTCAGCACAAGCACGCTTTTGGCGTCCGTATCACCCTGCCAGTATTCCTTGACATCGTGCTGCGCGTACAGTTCGCGCTTCTGTGTCCTGTCGCGCTGCGCAGTTGACGGCGAAAGTATCTCTATCACGAGGTCGGGCGCGCCTTGGATATTGAGATCGGTGATTATGCGCGAACGCTCATTGCTGACGAACAGGATGTCCGGCTGCACCACGTTGAAGTTGTCCAGAACGACGTCAAACGGCGCTACGAACACTTCACCAAGTTCGTTTCGCTCGACGAATGTAGCCAAGGGCAATAGGATGTTTAGGGATGTCCTTTGATGTGCTGTGCGCGGCGATGGGGACAATATCAATTCTCCGTCGAGTAGCTCATAGCGCACGTCATCGGGCGTTCGCATATAGTCTTCGTAGGTGTATTTAGCCTTCGCAGTCTGCGTGGTCATGTCATTTACCTCTCTCGCGCAGGGCAGAGTGAACCGATTACAGCATACCATAAGGAACTACGGGAGTACGTTTTTGCGCCTGCATGATGCGCTATGCTATAATTCGTTGGCTATTTTGGCGCCTGCGCCTATATGTAGCGATCGGGCGTTGGGGCTAATGAGGAGCGCATGATGGCAGCGATGATCGAGATAATAAACGACGGCAGTGTTACTTCTGCCAAGGGCTTTGTCGCGGGTGGCACTTACGCTGGTCTGAAGACGCAGGAAGACGGTGTTCTGGACTTGGGCATCTTGTTGTCTGAGACGCCGGCTAATCTCGCGGCGACTTTCTCTACGAATAAGATTCTTTCCCCATCGGTGGTTCTGAGCCGAGAGCGGGCGCGGCGTGGCGTCGCGCGAGGGGTGGTTGCGAACAGTGGCTGCGCGAACTGCTGTGTGGGAGAGCAGGGACTGACCGACGCCTCGGAGCTTACGGAGCTTGCGGCGGCGCATACGGGTGTCGATGCCGAGGACATGCTGGTGTGCAGCACGGGCATGATTGGTGTGGAACTGCCGATGGCGCTGCTGCGGCAGCATGTGGGCAATGTGAACCTTTCGAGCGGTGGCGGGCATGCGTTTGCGCGCTCGATTATGACTACGGATACTCGTCAGAAAGACCTTGCGGTGTCGGTGGATGTCGGAGGGCGTAGGGTGGTCGTTGGCGGCGCGGCGAAGGGCGTGGGGATGATTCATCCCAACATGGCAACGATGCTTGCGTTCGTCTCTACGGATACTCCGGTGGAGCAGTCGTTCTTGCAGGCGGCGCTGAGCAGAGCGGTGGATACATCCTTCAACATGTGCAGCGTGGATGGAGATCAGAGCACGAACGATACCGTATTGGTGTTTGCGAACGGTCAGGCGGGCGGCGCTGAAGTCGTCGCGGGAACTCCTGAGGCGGATGCTTTCGAGGAGGCGCTTACCTTTGTATGCACGTCTCTGGCAAAGGAGATGGTGCGAGACGGCGAGGGCGCGAAGAAGCTCATCGAGGTTACTGTCAACAAGGCGGTGTCGCTTGAGGACGCGCGGAAGGCAGCTCGCGAGATTTCGACTTCGTCTCTTGTAAAGGCGATGGTGCATGGCAACGATCCGAACTGGGGACGTATTATGATGGCGCTGGGCAAGAGCGGCGCGGATATGGACGAGTCGAAGATTCAGATCTATATCAACGACATACAGATCGTGGATGAAGGCAAGTCAATACCGTTTCATCTGGATTCCGTGGTGAGCGCGATGGCTAGTTCACCCGATGTGCGCTTTGGCGTGAATCTGAGTATGGGCGATGCGACTGCGACAGCCTGGGGCTGCGACCTGACAGAAGAGTATGTAACGTTTAACTCAGCGTATAGCACCTAGAAGAGCATGTCAGTATCAAACAGCTCCCCAGCTGACAGCCCCGTGGGGATGAACGCGCCGCAAGCAGACGCAGAGCCTGAGATACATACATCCGGCGAGCCGGGCGGGACAGGTACACGTTCTGAAGTAGAGACGCTTAAGGAGACCGATTCCGGTGGGACGATTGTAGTCAAGATAGGCGGCAGCACTCTCGGCAGCCACGACACAACGCTCCATGACCTTGTTACGCTTCAGAAGCAGGGGGTCAACTCGGTGGTGGTGCATGGTGGGGGTAAGATTATCAGTGACTGGATGGCGAAACAGGGCGTGATGCCGCGCTTTGTGCGAGGGTTGCGCGTTACGGACGCGCCGAGCCTGGATATAGTTGTCGCCGTACTCACGGGCCTCATCAACAAGAACCTTGTGGCTTCCATGATTGAGCTTGGCGGGCGCTCGATAGGCATCAGCGGCGCGGACGACGGCATGCTGCGGGCGAACATCCGCGACCCGGAGCTTGGTCTTGTCGGGGATGTTGTTGATGTGAACACGGACCCCATTAGGGCAGTGCTGGAGTCGGGCTGCATTCCGATAATTGCGCCCGTTGGTGTGAAGATGGCTGAAGACGGCGATGCCGCTCCCACCCTGCTGAATATCAATGCGGACACGGCCGCGGGTGAGATTGCGGCTGCGCTTGGGGCGAGCAGGCTCGTGTTCCTGACGGATGTGCAGGGCGTTCTCGACACTACCCGCAGGCTGATTCCGCGCTTGACCGAGCGACAGGCGAGAGGATTGATAAGCTCCAATGTTGCGGCGGGTGGGATGATTCCCAAGCTGGAAGCTTGTCTTACGGCGCTGCATTCCGGAGGCGTTTCGCATATCATTGACGGACGCGAACCGTCGGCGCTGATCGATGTCGTTT
>JAGGDZ010000392.1 GCA_024648655.1 Chloroflexota bacterium
CAAAAAGCAAAACTTTTATTCCCTGTATTGTACGATAATATGTACTGTTGCTCAAGCTGATAAAGGCTATGCTGACTCCACGCGAGCAGTATGTGCTGGCGGGCATCAGCCGCGAGACGGCGATCGATTTGGCGCACGAGTTGGACATATGGCCGAGAGGCGGACTTAGGCCTATATGATGCCTATACGGCGGATGAGGCATTCATCACGAGGACAATAGTCGCATTACATATTCGTTAGAATGGAGGATATTATGGCTTCACAGAATCCATACCGTGGTAGAATTATCAAGAAGGGAACTGCGCCCAAAGTTGCGCCTCCAGAGGCGGATTCATCAGGAAAACCGCCCGGCGCCAACCTCCCTAAGAACAAACCGTCGCGTGAAAAGCGCTAAACGGAAGCCTCCTGCCTCCCATCCCCATACTTCAGCGCGCGATGCCGTTTGCTACGGTATCGGTGGCTCGATGACGACGGGCTGGTTGAAGTTGGTGTAGTCGATGGTCATGGTAAACTCGGCTTTGCCGCCGAAGTCGGCTGCGCCGAACGCGCCGGATGCCAAACCCGCGCTGTCTTGCTCGTCAACGTCGGTCTCGCCCGACATTATCAGGCGGTGTATGAGGCCGTCGTCCTTGCCTATCCATATGTCCAGGAATAGGTTGTCGTAGGAGCCGCCGAGAACGCTGGCGCGGAGGTTCGCCCTGATGTGCCGCGTTTGAATGCCGTCGATGGTTGCGTCTTTCACGACCTGTATGTCGCTGTATCGACCGGTTTGGGCCGGGAGCAGCATGAGGTCGTAGGGGTCGGGCAGGCCGGTCAAGAACAACGGGTACTCCTCCCACGCGCCGGTTTCGGGGTTGGTGATGTATGCATGCTCTCCGATGGTGACGATGTCCATTTCCAGCGCGACGATGCCGAGCGATATCAGCAATTTACCCTTTGCCCTATCGGGCAGACGAAAGTCTCCGCTGAAAAGGATTGGAAACTCCATGCCGAACGTCTCTTCGTCCATTCTGAAGCTCGCCTCGGTCTGTACAACGATGAATGCGGCGTCCACCTCGGCGTGGAAAGACTCGACGTTCTGCATGGCTTCGATTGCGGCTGCGATGACGGCAGCTTCGTCTTCGAGCTGAGCGGCCGGGGTGGCAGCAGTGGAGACGGATGTGCGGGCCGGAGTGGGAGTTGGAGTTATAGGAGGAGGAGGCGTTGGAGTTGGAAGCGGAGGCGGCGTTGCGGTCGGCTGTGGCGTGGACGTAGGCAAGGGCGTGGATGTGGGAGCGGCAGTCGGCGTGGGAGGCGGCTCGGGCGCCGAAGAGCACGCGGCGAGCAGCGTGATGGACAGGGCTATGGACAAGGCGGTGATGAGTATTCGCATAGGCATATCATATAACGGGAACAGGGGCATTTGTAGTTGGGAATGGGAAAGTGTTTCCGCTCGAGCGGTTTGGAGAGTGTGTGCCATCGGATGCCCGACTGCGCTGGTATGACGGAAGAGAGCAGAGCGAGAGAGCGCAGCGCGATTTGGCGCAACAAAGGTTGACATTAGTTCAAATGTAAATGTAAAATACCCGTTTGTACGACCTTTTTGTTCGTGCTGATTTTGCGTTGCGCGTTTCCACTCAGAATGTAGTGAATGGGGTAGAGATATGCCTACTGTGAACCAGTTGGTCAGAAAGGGACGAAAGGCTAAGCGAAAGAAGGACAAAGCTCCGGCGCTGCGGTTTTCGTTCAATTCGCTAAAGAACAGGGGCAGACGCGATTCGGGGTCGCCTCAGAAGCGGGGTGTGTGCACTCAGGTGCGTACCCAGACGCCGAAGAAACCGAACTCGGCGCTGCGGAAGGTGGCGAGGGTGCGCCTGACGAACGGGATGGAAGTTACGGCTTACATACCGGGTGAAGGGCACAACCTTCAAGAGCACTCAGTGGTGCTGATTCGTGGCGGGCGTGTGAAGGACCTGCCGGGCGTACGGTATCACATCGTGCGCGGAGCGCTGGACACGTCGGGCGTCGATGGTCGCAAGCGCGGACGCAGCAAGTACGGCAGCAAGAGAAATTAGACATTAGCGTTCGGGTGTCGGCAGTCTGCCAATAGGCAGTTCAGCCAGTTCACTAGGAATGGGTATTACTGGATTCCTGCGTTCGCGGGAATGACGAGCATCAGATAAGAGAGAATGATATGGCGCGTCGAAGAAGGGCCGAGGTACGGATTCCACCGCCTGACATCAAGTATGGCAGCGTGGAGTTGAGCCAGTTCATCAACCGGGTGATGTGGAGCGGAAAAAAGACCACGGCGCAGCGCATCGTGTACAATGCCTTGGACCTAGTCGAGCACGAAGCGAACCGACCGGGGCTTGAGGTGTTCGAGCAGGCTATACGCAATACGATGCCGATGCTGGAGGTCAAGTCGCGGCGAGTCGGTGGCGCGACCTACCAGGTGCCCACGGAAGTTAGACCATCACGGCGCATGGCACTTGCCATGCGCTGGATTATTACGGCGGCGCGTGCGCGTGGCAGCAGGCCCATGCATGAGAGCCTTGCAGGGCAGCTACTGGAAGCGGCCCGCAATCAGGGTCCCGCGGTGCGGCGCAGGGAAGAAGCTCACAGGATGGCGGAAGCGAATAGAGCTTTCGCGCATTACAGGTGGTAGTACCGGCAATTCGGATTTTCAGAATGGCAGTCTTGCTTCGACAAGTTCAGGACGAACGGGTTCTCCGAATGAACTTTTGCAAGGGAAGCATGGTTTGCCAAGCCCAACAGGGCGACTAGGAAAAGATAGAGAATGCCTGCAAGCTTGCAGAGTCTGGAAAAGACGAGAAATATAGGGTTTATCGCCCACATAGACGCCGGCAAGACGACGGTGACAGAGCGCGTGCTGTATTTCACCGGGCGCATTCGCAAGATAGGCGGCGTGGATGACGGAACGACTGCGATGGATTGGATGGCGCAGGAGCGCGAGCGGGGTATCACGATTACATCCGCCGCGACAACAGCGCAGTGGGGCGACCATACGATAAACATCATCGACACGCCGGGGCATGTGGACTTCACCGCAGAGGTGGAGCGCAGCCTGCGAATTCTTGACGGCGGTGTTGTAGTGTTCGACGCGGTGGCGGGCGTTCAGCCGCAGTCGGAGACGGTGTGGCGGCAGGCGGACAAGTACAATGTGCCGCGCATCTGCTTCGTGAACAAGATGGACCGCGTGGGTGCGGACTTCAATCGGACTATCGATTCGATTTCCCACAGGCTGCAAGCGAACCCGGTTGCCGTGCAGATACCCATCGGTCAAGAGGATGATTTCCTGGGCGTCATCGACCTTATAGAGGGCAAATCTTGGACCTGGGCCGAGGAAGGCGTGGAGATACCCAAAGAGGGACCCGTGCCTGAAGAGTTGATCGAGGATTATCTTAACTATCGCGGTATGATGATAGAGAAGATTGCCGAGACCGACGACGACCTTTTGTTCAAGTATCTTGAAGAGGAAGAGATAACGAATCAGGAGATTAAAGACGCGCTGCGAAGGGCGACGATTGGGTATAACATAGTGCCCGTACTCTGTGGCACGGCGCTCCGAACTAAAGGCGTCCAACCGCTCATTGAGGCTATATGCGAATACCTCCCCTCCCCTCTCGATGTTCCCCCTGTTACCGGCACCGCCCCCACTTCAGATGATGAGCTAATTCGCTACCCCGATCCGGAAGAGCCCTTCTCTGCGTTGGCGTTCAAGACGGTGTCGGATCCGTACATTGGGCGGCTGGTTTACTTCAGAGTGTATTCGGGCACTGCGGCATCCGGTTCCTCAGTGTACAACTCGACGAACCGGAGGAGAGAGCGTCTGGGACGCATCGTGCAGATGCACGCGCAGCACCGCGAGGACATGGAAGAGGTGCATGCCGGACAGATTGCGGCTGCCGTGGGGTTGAAGTTCACCGCTACTGGGGACACCATCTGCGCGCAGAGCGACCCGATAGTTCTGGAGACTATCAGCTTCCCGGAGCCAGTCATATCGGTAGCCATCGAGCCACGCTCACGCGCGGACCAGGACAAGCTTTCGGACGCGCTGGTGAAATTGTCTGATGAAGATCCAACATTCAAGATCAATTATGATGACGAGACCGGTCAGACGATAATGTCCGGCATGGGTGAGCTTCATCTGGAAATACTGGTTGACAGGATGAAGAGAGAGTTCAATGTGGAAGGCAGCGTCGGTCAGCCGCGTGTCGCCTACCGCGAGACGGTTAGAAGGGTTGCCGGCGGCGTGGGGCGATTTGTGCGGCAGACGGGCGGTCATGGTCAGTTTGGGCATGTGGTATTGGAGATGGAGCCTGGCGAGCCGGGTTCCGGCATCGTAATCGAGGACAAGATCACGGGCGGGTCGATTCCCCGCGAGTTCATACCGTCCGCTGAATCGGGGATAAGAGAAGCGCTTAACACAGGCCCACTGTCCGGTTTCCCGATGATAGACATAAAGGTGACGATGGTTGACGGCAGTTTCCACGAGGTTGACTCGTCGCAGGTTGCGTTCCAGATTGCGGGTTCCATGGCAGCGAAGGACGCTATCGGAAAGGCGCGACCGCAGCTGCTAGAACCAATAATGAGCCTGGAGGTAGTAACTCCGGGCGAATTTTTGGGCGAAGTGCTGGGCGACCTTGGCAGGCGGCGCGCGGGTATCCGCAATATCGAAGGACAAGGCGAGATTCAGGTGGTGAAAGCCGCCCTGCCGCTGGGCGAAAGCTTCGGCTATGCGAATGCCATACGCTCGCTGACCCAGGGACGCGCGAGCTACAATATGGAG
>JAGGDZ010000260.1 GCA_024648655.1 Chloroflexota bacterium
GCGAATCGCCGGCATCATGGGCGCCAAGAACACCTCTCAACTCATACCGCTCTGCCATCCGTTGCCGCTGAATAAGATTGCCGTAGAGTTCGACCTGGATGACGCCGCCAGCGCGGTCAACATTACATCCACCGCGCACACGACGGGTAAGACAGGCGTCGAAATGGAGGCGCTGACCGCCGTCAGCGTCGCCGCGCTCACGATCTACGATATGTGCAAGGCGGTTGACCGCGCCATGCGCATCGAGGCCATACGTCTTGTCAGAAAGACCGGGGGCAAGAGCGGCGACATATTCCTGGAAGATGTTTAGCGCCCAGATCGCGGCGCCAATTACGAAGGATTCACCATGCGCGTTCCACGCTCCATAGATTCGATATGCGCCGCGGCAGGCTCAGACATACTCTCCGCCACGAGACCGTTGACCGCGCCGATATACCAGAGCTCCATATTCGAGATAGAAAGCCTCGAGCAGGTTGACGACATATATGAAGGTCGGCAGGACGGCTTCATCTACTCCCGCGACGCCAACCCCAACGTCTCGATACTTGAGCGAGTGGTAGCCGACCTCGAAGACGCGGATGACGCGGTGGCATTCTCTTCCGGCATGGCGGCGGTCGGAGTGACGCTGCTGGCGTTGGTAGAGTCGGGAGACACCGTGCTTGCCGCCGACGCGCTCTATGGCGGAACGAACCTGCTCCTGAGACAACACCTGACCCGGCTGGGAGTCAAGACCGAGTTCGTGGATGCCTGCGATCTCGACGCGGTGGAGCGATCCCTCGAAAGCGGGCCAAAGATAATACTCATCGAGTCCATCACCAACCCGCTCCTGAGCCTTCCCGATATACGAGCCATATCGGTCATGGCCCACAAGCGAGGATCCGCGCTCGTGGTTGACAACACACTTGCGACTCCGGCGCTTCTGAGACCGCTTGAACTGGGCGCGGATATTGTCGTCCACAGCGCCACCAAGAGCCTCGGCGGACACTCGGACGTGACCGGCGGGGTCGCCGCAGCGCGCGCGGACATCGCCATGCAGATTCGTCAGTCCAACCGCGTGTGGGGAAGCGCTCCGGACCCGTTTGCCACCTGGCTGATTGCTCGCGGAATACGTACTCTGCCTCTCAGGGTTGAGCGCGCCTGCGACAATGCTATGCGCGTCGCCGCCTTCCTCTCAGACCATCCCA
>JAGGDZ010000197.1 GCA_024648655.1 Chloroflexota bacterium
CGCTCCATCCTCTGCCGCCAGTACGATGAAGCGCGTGGCATTGCTGTGGTTATCCTCTATCTCCTCTTCCAGTATTTGCACATCGAAAAACCCCGCCGCGCGTTTCCCCGCAATCGCCAGTGCGCGCCTCTCACTCCCCAGCATGTCGCTAACCGCGGACGAATTGCTCAGCGACGGCATCAGCGACGCGTCAGGAAAACGCCGCTGCAAATACCCCCGGCACTGGCCTAGAGACTGGGGGTGCGAATATATCACCTCCACATCCTCTTCGCCGCCGCCCGACTTCGCCAAAAGACAGTGATGTATTGGCAGCACAAGCTCGCTCTTTATCTTCAGCGTCGTCTCCTGAATCAGCAAGTCGGCAGTGAACGTAACTGTGCCTTCCAGGCTGTTCTCTACCGGCACAATCCCCTCATCCGCCTCTCCCCCATGCACGCGCTGCACCACTCCCGGCAGCGTCGTTGCCGCTACCAGCTCCGCATCCTCGTCATACAACATCGCCGCCTCTTCGGAATAGGTACCCTGTGGCCCCAGATATGCCAGCCTTCGCGCCATCGTCTTCACTCTCCGTATTCAACGTCTCCGGTAGTGGTAACAGTCAACCCGTTCGACTGGCTTAGCTCGCCAGCCCGTCCAGTAGCTCGTTGTCCGCCGCAAGCACAAGCCAGTCGTTGGCTCGCAGCCTGTCCTTCCCTTCCGGTTTGAGTGTTATATTCCTGCCGCGCGAGATCGCCAGTACTGCCTGGCTGGCAGCCCGTGGATTGTCGAACCCTGGCAGTTCGTCAATGCTGAATTCGGCGAATCGGCTCGGCACCCTTATCTTGCTTATCCCGAAATTCGGCAGAATCTCCATGTACTCCTGCACATCCGGGTGGAACAGCGAGTGCGCCAGCCTCGCGCCCATCTCCGTCTCCACCTGCACTACCTTGTCAACGCCCAGCCTCTCCAGCGTATTCGCATGCAGCTGGTCCTTCGCGCGCGCCACGATGTACTTTATGCCCATATCCTTGAGCATCACCGAAACCATCACGCTCGCGACGAGATCAGTGCCAATAGCGACTATAGCGACGTCGAACTCGTGAATCCCCAATTCTCGCAGAACAAGGTCATTCGTGGCGTCACCCGTAATCGTGTGCGTCGCCTTTCCCATCATCATCTGCACTTGCAGCTCATCGTCGTCTATCGCGAGCACATCATGACCCTGGTTGTACAGCGACTGCGCTATGCTCGACCCGAAGCGCCCTAGACCAATTACGACAATCTGTTTTTTCATAGCCATCCACCTGACATTTAGTGTTCTTGTTAGCCTATTGTAACCCTTTCCTGAGCATAGCGATACAGGTCATTTTCCGAGCCTTGCGCCATCGTTACACCAATCATCAGTGGTCCCAGCTTGCCGATAAACATCGTCGCGGTGATTATCAGCTGCCCAAGCGGGGACAGCAGCGGCGTCATCCCCAAGCTAAGCCCGCAGGTGCCGAACGCCGAGATAGCCTCGAAGATTAGCGCAAGCGTGTCTGCTCCGTCCTCCGTTATGCTCAGCAGCATCACTACCAGAAACAGGAACAAGAGCGACACGCTCACGATTAGATAAGCTCGCTGCACCTGGCGGTCCGGCACTTCCCTCCCGAACGCCGACACATTGTTTCTATGCCGTATCTGCGCGATTAGTGCGATCACCACCACCGCCATCGTGTTGACCTTAATCCCGCCCGCAACCGAGGCAGACGCCCCCCCGATGAACATAAGCGCCATCTGCAATACGTTGGTGCCGTCGTGCGCCTTGCTGATGTCAACGATGCCGAATCCCGCCGTCCTGTCGCTTATCGTCTGAAACAGCGACACCATCATCTTGTCAGGCAGCGGCAGCTCCCCAAGCGTCTCCGGATTGTTGAACTCCAGCACGAATATCGCGGCAAAGCCTATGAGCAGCAGTATCATAGTCCCCGCAAGTACCAGCTTGGTGTTGAGCGCAAACTTGGAGAAACGCCTCGCCCGTATCAAGTCTATGACGACCAGATAGCTAATTCCTCCGGTGAAGATAAGCGCCCCAAGCGCTCCTACGACGAATCTGTCTTCTTGGAAGACCATTAGCCCGCTAGGATGGTTGAATACAATGAAACCGGCGTTGTTGAACGCTGAAACCGCATGGAACGCCGCCTGCCACACAGCCTCGCCCAGCGGGTAGGCAAACAGATAGAAGTACGTGAAAAGGACGATGAATCCGAAAAGCTGGATACCCGTAGCAACCAGCACGATAGCCACCGTCAGCCTCACCAGATTGCCGAACTGGTCGAGCATCAAATTCTCGCGCATTAACAGCCGCTGAGTCAGCGTAACCCGCTGCCCAAGGATGATTAGCAGGAAGGTGGCTATCGTCATGAAGCCAAGTCCGCCTATGTATATCATCCCCATAATGATGGCTTGCCCAGTCCGCGTCCAGTAGAACGCAGTCTCCTCCACGACAAGTCCCGTAACGGTTATGGCGGATGTCGCTGTGAACAGCGCCACGGTGAACGGCGCAGACCCCACATCCTTACTGGCAATCGGCAATAGCAACAGAATCGTGCCAATGAAGATGATGGCAAGAAAGAAGTAAATTATCAGCAGAGGACTTGTGGCAAACCGTGACTGTATCCGTCTGTTCGTAACCGTAACCAGCACCGATTCGGTCTGTGGCTGCTCAGATAGAGCCTCTGTCCCGTCTGGCAGATTCGGACTCCGGTTGTTCTGCAATCTTCACCCTTAGCAAGTCAGTTTGAATTAGATTCTGTTGGTATTTCCGTTTTCCTGCCCGTTATGCCCGCGCAGGCGCACATCCGTATGGGTCGAGTGAGGCAGATATACGCTGGATGCAAAGGTTTTCAGTCCTAAACCACCGTAAACTGTTTTGACATTCAGAATGCCAGACGCTCGAAACAGGAATGCGTAAGCGAAGTGTGGGTATTTCCAAATGTGTCCCAACACACCTTTACAATGTATAATATAACGTCAACAAATGGCAGTGTCTGAAACGCCATTGTCCCAACCCGTGTCCCAAGTCATCACCACAATTTCCAATTCTGAAAGGTCTGAAAACATGCGCGTGCTGGTTACCGGAGGCGCCGGATTTATCGGCTCCCACATTGTGGACGAGCTCATCATCCAGGGCAACACTGTATCCGTCGTCGATGACCTCTCCGAAGGCAGTCTGCAAAACCTCAACCCGGACGCAAGGCTGTTCAATGTCAGCATCAACGACGCCCCCGCCCTGGAAAAGGCATTCGCCGAAGCCAAACCCGAAATCGTAAGCCATCACGCCGCGCAGATAAGCGTCCGCAACTCCATGTACGACCCCACTAACGACGCCCAGGTCAACATCATCGGCTCCCTGAACGTCCTGCAAGCCGCTGTAAAGCACGACGCCGAGCGCTTCATGTTCGCATCCACTAGCGCCGTGTATGCCAAGCCGCAGCGCCTTCCAATGAACGAAAGCCACCCTATGATGCCTGAATCGGTCTATGGCGTCTCCAAGCTCAGCGTCGAAAGCTTCATCCGTCTCTACAGCAACACCTACGGCATAAAGCACAAGATTTTTCGCTACGGAAATGTTTTCGGCCCCCGCCAGAACCCGCACGGCGAGGCGGGCGTTGTCGCCATCTTCACAGGTCAGTTCCTTCGCGGCGAGCAGCCCACCATTTTCGGCGACGGCACCAAGACCCGCGACTACGTGTTCGTCAGCGACGTCGTTTCCGCAAGCATTGCGGCTATGGGCGATGCCGGCGACAACGAGACTTACAATATCGCCAGGGGCATTGGCGTCTCCGACTACGAGATGTTCGACACCGTAGCCGCCGCCGCCGACTCATCCATGCATCCGAAGTACGCTCCGGTGCGCCCCGGTGAAGCCGAGCATGTCAGCCTAGACCCAGCCAAAGCCCGCGAAATCCTGTTATGGCGCCCGCGCGTCTCCCTGCCTGACGGCATAGCACAGGTCGTCGAACACTACCGCCGAACCCACTAGGTACTGTTGACATTTTCGGCTTCCTGCCCGTCATGCCCGCGCAGGTGGGCATCGGGAGGAGTTGGGAGGTGCAAGCATACCCCGGATGCAACGATTTTCAATCCTGAATTACCGCCCTCCAATCGCAATCTCTCCTTCATACCTCGGGTTTTCGACCAGACTTCTAGGCAATCCTCGCATCATCTACGCCAGCGATACAGTCTTATCTGATACAATTCGGACACGGCAACTTTCACAAGATCTCGCACAACAAGCACCCGGACGCGCGCCCGACAACCGACTATGCTTCAGAAGACCCAGTCGCCATTAGACTTAGTACAGCGCATCCACGACAGTGACACCCTGGCGGTCGTGGCAGTCGCGGGCGCCGGAACGGAAGCGATCTCTTGGCTCTTAGGCGTCGCCGGAGCCTCTCGCACCGTCCTCGAAATCCTTGTACCGTACGCCTCAACCTCGCTGACCGAATTCATTGGCTCAGAGCCTGACCAGTTCGTCTCTGAAGAGACAGCCGCAGCCATGGCACGATCTGCATACAGGCGTGCCCTGCAACTCCAAGAGGGCGCAGCGCCCGTCGTGGGCATCGCCTGCACCGCAACCATCGCCACAGACCGTACGAAGCGCGGCGACCACCGCTGCCACATAGCCTCATGGAGCGGCAACGGCGTCAGGACGTACAATCTCACATACGTTAAGGGACTGCGCGACCGTGCCGGCGAAGACGAAATTGCCAGCAAGCTCGTGCTGCGCGCCCTAGCGGAGGCTGCGGGTATGCCTTTCGATCTAGACCTGCACCTGCAAGACTCTGAGCAAGTTGCGCAGACATGCACTTCCTACCGTGACGCCATCGACGCCTTGATATCAGAGCATATCGAAAAAGCGACGGTCCATTCCGATGGCAGCACCTCAGCCGACGGGCATTTCATCGGCGGCATCCTCTCCGGCTCGTTCAACCCTCTGCACAAAGGGCACAAAGACATGGCAGACGCGGCATCCCGCATACTCGGCATGCCAGTGGCTTTTGAACTCTCTATAGCCAATGCTGACAAGCCGCCGCTGCAA
>JAGGDZ010000472.1 GCA_024648655.1 Chloroflexota bacterium
GCCCGCCGTGCTCGCCCGCGCCGGGCCCAAGATCTACAATATAGTCCGCCGACCGCATTATCGCCTCATCGTGCTCCACGATGAGCACCGTATTGCCCAGGTCGCGCAGCCCCTTCAGCGTCTGAATCAGTCGGTAGTCGTCAGCCGGATGCAGCCCAATGGATGGCTCGTCGCACACGTACAGCACCCCCATCAGCCCCGAGCCGATCTGCGTCGCCAGCCGAATCCGCTGCGCCTCCCCGCCGCTGAGCGTAGATGCCGTCCGCGACAGTGTCAGATAGTCCAGTCCGACATTCAGCAAAAAGTCCAGCCGTGCCCCGATCTCCTTCAGTATCTGCCCGGCGATTGCCTTCTCACGCTCGCTCAGCGCGCTCGGATGCTCCACATGCGCCCGCCCGTTTCGCGAACCCCGCGACTTTCTCCTGCGCCCCTTCGCCTCCTTCACCGTCCCATTCGTGGAGAATGCATCCTGCCTATCCTGTACATCAATGCCAGCCACCGTTCCATCCCCTCCGATGGCCGTAATCCACCGGCTCGCCTGCGCGATAGACTTGTTCGTGACATCCATGATATTGATGCCGCACACCGTGACCGCTCGCGCCTCCGGCCTCAGCCGCTCGCCCTTGCATGCGTTGCAAGGATTCGACGACATGTACCGTTCGATCTCTGAGCGCACATGCTCCGACTCCGTGTCTTTGTACCGCCGCTCCAGGTTCTTGATTACCCCCTCGAACGCCGTCCGCCAGCGATACGTCTTGCCACGCCGCGTGTGGTGCCGAACATCGATACGCTTGCGCTTCGTGCCGTACAGCACCCTGTCGAGGTCTTGCTTGTCCATGTCCTTGACCGGCACATCCAGCGAGAAGTCGTACGCGTCCGCAAGCGACTCCAGCTGGCTGTAGTACCATGGGCTCATCGCGCCCGACCGCGCCCACGGCTGCACCGCTCCCTCTGCGATGCTCAAGTTGCGGTTCGGAATCACCAGATCAGGGTCAACCTCCAGCTTGTATCCCAGCCCGGTGCAGGTCGAGCAGGCGCCGTGCGGATTGTTGAAGCTGAACGTGCGCGGCTCAAGCTCGCCCATGCTGATGTTGCAGTGAACGCAGGCGAACTGCTCCGAGAACAGCAGCTCCTCGCCCCCGACCACATCCACCAGCACCGTGCCGCTCGCCATCTTTAGCGCCGTCTCCACCGAGTCCGCGACTCGCGTCTGCTCCGCGCTCGCACCGATGACCAGCCGATCCACCACCACCTCGATGTCGTGCCACTTCTGCTTGTCCAGATCGAACGACTCCGACAGGTCATGCACTTCGCCGTTCACCCGCACGCGCACGAACCCCGCCTTGCGCGCGTCCTCGAAAATCTCCTTGTGCTCGCCTTTTCGCCGCCGCACCATCGGCGCCATTATCTGTATTCGGCTGCTCTCCGGCAGGCCGAGCACGGCATCCACGATCTGCTGCACCGTCTGCCGTTCCACCGGACGACCACACTTGTAGCAGTGCGGATGCCCCGTGCGAGCGAACAGCAGCCGCAGGTAGTCGTAAATCTCCGTTACAGTGCCCACCGTCGAGCGCGGGTTATGCGAGACCCCCTTCTGGTCAATGGAAATAGCAGGCGACAACCCCTCGATGTAATCGACATCCGGCTTGTCCATCCGCCCTAAGAACTGTCGTGCGTATGAAGACAGCGACTCCACGTACCGCCGCTGCCCCTCCGCATAGATAGTATCGAACGCCAGGGAACTCTTGCCCGACCCGGAAACACCCGTCATCACCACCAGCTTATTGCGCGGAATGGTAACGCTCACATCCTTGAGATTGTGCTCCCGCGCCCCCTGAACAACGATATTCTCCAACGGCATACGCTCAATCCTTTATCTGTTGAATTCAGTAACCAATCGCAACCTAATTTTAGCACCCAATAGTGTGTTACTGTCAGGATTCCACACCCACTTTCAATCCTATTCATCGATGTCCCCGTAAATGATGGGGGCGAAACTCTAAACCGGAGTTTCGCCCCCATGAGACTTTATAGCCAGCCGTCTCTTACCCCACCGGTATCCTCGTCCCCGGAGTCGTCATCCGAAGGCTGTATATCGACGTGTTCGACGTGAAGTACATCGTGCGGTTGTCCTCGCCGCCCCAGCCGCAGTTCGCCGGGTACTCCGGCAGCTCTATCACCCCAATCAGCTCGCCGCTCCGATCGAACACCCAGCACCCACCTGGTCCGGTGCAATACACTCGCCCTTCCACATCCACCTTCATGCCGTCCGGCACACCGTTGTTTGCGTGCTCCGAGGGCATATCTGCGAAATGACGCATGCCAACCACATCGCCGTTGCCGTCCAACTCGAACGCCATAATGTATTGCCCGGGACGCGTGTTGGCGACATACAAGACGCTCTCTTCCGGCGAGAACGCGATCCCGTTCGGATATTCGAACGGCGCGATTAGTTCCACCTCGCCGTTTGGCCTGATGCGATGCACGCTGTTGAACTGAACATCAACATCGGTCGGGTCAAGTCGGTCTCGTCCCGGATTCGTGAAATACAGGCTGCCATCGGACTTCAGCACTACGTCGTTAGGGCGATTCAATCGCCTGCCCTCAGATCTGTCCGCGATGACCGTGTATGACCCGTCGTCCTCCAGCCGCGTCAGACGACGGTTCACCATCTCGCAGATGACTACTTGACCCTGCGCGTCGAAGGTCATCCCGTTCGACTCCCCGCTGTTCTCGCGGATTAGTTCGGGTTCTTCACCGGGCACGAGCTTGAATATCTGCGCGCGCCGTATATCGACAAAAAGCAGGTATCCGTCCGGATGCCACAACGGTCCTTCGGTAAACACGAACCCCGTAGCCAGTCGTTCCGCCTCAGCCGATTCAACGATTTCAGAAAGTCTGCCAGCCATATCGTCCCCTTATCCTTTTCATCCTGTCTATCGATGTTGAAATTAGACCCGCGTGTACTTCACTATGCGCCGCCCCGTGCTGCCCTCGCCCGATGTCGGCTGCACGAAGTAGATGTTGCCGTCCGAGTCGCCCGCCGCACCGTGGCAGCTGCGGTACTTATCGTCTCCCCAGCGCGCCAGCAGCTCGCCATCCCTGTCCAGCACGCTGAAGTAGCCGCCGTTGTGCTCCGCTACATAGCAGTTGCCTTCCTTGTCCTCCCACACCACCGCGGGACCAATCAGTCTGGTGGGCCACTCCGCCAGGAACCTGCCGCCCTGCGAGAATACCTGAATTCGGTCGTTCTCCCTGTCCGCGATAAGCAGCCGCCCGTCCGCAGTGACGCACGCTCCATGAGGCAGCATGAACTGCCCAGGTCCGCTGCCCGGCTCGCCCCACGACTGCTTCAGCACGCCTTCGGCCGAGAAGCGATGCACCCGCGCGTTCGCATACCCGTCAGCGATGTATATGTCGCCGGACGCCGCGACTGCGATCCCAGCCGGCATGTTGAACGGCTCGCCGCCGTGCGTTACCTGCGTGTACCCGCTCGAACCCCAGTCGTCCGGGTCCGCGCCCGTATCCGAGCGGAAGCCCTTCTCACCGATTGTCATCAGCAGTTCGCCCTGGGGCGTATATTTCAGTATCTGCTGATCGTTGCGATCGACAATCCATATATTGTCGTGCGCGTCCGCATAGATAGCATGTGGAAACGAGAACTCCGTCTCGCCCCAGTCGTACAGGTAATTGCCGTCCGTGTCGAACACGATGACTCCGCGCTCTCCCCTGTTGAACCCATATACTCTGTCCTGTGAGTCCACCGTAACCGCCGCCATAGGAACATTCCAACCTTCCGGCGTATGCGCCCAGTCCTCGTTGACTTCATAAGTATGCCTGCCGCTGCCAACCATCGTTGTCATTGTGGTCTCCCCCAATACTATCTATCCTATACATTCTGTTGAATTAACCCGGCCTGCAAGCCTCCATCACAGCACGCACCGAATCTATGCTTTGCCGCGCAGCCACCACGCGCACTACGGCAATGTCCAATCCTTCGGCAAGCCGCCTGAACTCCGCTGCCGCCCCTGCCGCATTTCCGTAGTATCCCACCGTCCGCAGCAGTTCGGGCGAGAATGCCTCCGCCACTTCGTCTGCGCTTGCGCCGTTGCGCCTCATGTCATCCAGCCCCGCGAGTTCGTCCGTGAAGCCCATGCGCTCGAAGTGCGCTCGATAGCCCAGCTGCCGCTCACGCTCAGTCGGTATGGTCGCTCCCAGCGCGTAGTTCATCGTAGCCTTTGCGAACGCCCGCCGCGCCACATCCTCATCGTCGTCAACGCATACTCGGATATACTCCGCCAACTTGACCTCGGAAGGATCGCGCCCCGCCTTCTTCGCACCCTCGTTCACGCGCTCTCGGCTCCACGCTATCTGCTCCGGGCTGCACCAGTTCAGGCACGCG
>JAGGDZ010000365.1 GCA_024648655.1 Chloroflexota bacterium
CCGTGATGCAAAGCCCGATGTACCCGGAGTCCTTTATCCGCCCTATCATCTCTTCGATCCACCCCCAGTCTCCATGCAGGTAGAGCTGGTACACCTTCGGATAGTCCACTGCTGCTGCCGTTTCCTCCAGCGCCGGCTCGGTGACCGAACTAAGGACGTGCATTATCCCGAACTCCGCCGCCGCTCTGGTCGAAGCAGCGCCCGCTTCCGGGTTGAATACCTGAAGCGACCCGATGGGAGCGAGCAGCGCGGGTATCCGCAGCTTATGCCCCAAGAAGGTTGTGGAAGTGTCCACCGAAGACACGTCCCTCAAAACTCTCGGCCGAAATGCCAGCTTGTCGAAAGCCAGCCTGTTGCGCCGCATCGTGGTCTCCGATTCCGATGCGCCCACAAGATAATCCCACGCACCCTGTGGCAGGTTCTTTCGCGCCCGCTGCACTATCTCTTCGTTACTCAAAAATTGTGATACCACACTTATCTCCTAAGAAAACCTATTCAAACCCCATCATGTTAGTCTCTATCGCTCCCATACCCCTAGGTCCATCCCCATATCCACAACCGAAGTCTGCCTGTTGAGCGTGTGCTCCAGCCGCATACGGTATTCTCGCCACGCAGCTTCCTCTTCTTCGTCGCTCCCCGCCGACTGTAGCTTGCCCTGAAGCTCGTCCATCAGGTAATCTTCCGCCCGACCGGTCGGCATATTGAAGAACTCCGTGTCAAAGCGAGGCAATCTTCCCACCTCGAAATACCCCTTGTCCGGCAACTCGTAGCCTTCAAGATTGTCCGTACCTTTGCCAAGCACATCTCCAGTCTCGATGTAGTGCTCCATAACCGGCTTCATGCCGTATTTCTGTATTGGGCAGGTCTTCATGCAGACGCCGCAGCCGGAGTACCGCGTCATCACCGGACGGCAGCGCTTGGCGATGAGCTTCGCCTTCTCCACGCCGCGATACCATAGGCGTTGTCCCTGTATGGCGCGCCCGGGGCAGCGCATAAAGCACACCTGGCATATCTCGCAAAACTTAGGAATGCCGTAGTCAACCGGCCTGTCGTATGTGACCCTTGCGTCCGTGATGATGATTTGCAGACGCGCGCGTGACCCGAAGTGCGGCGAAAGCAGCTGCCCGTTCACGCCGAGCTGCCCCAGACCCGCGTCCACGAACATAGGTATCATCGGTCCAAACTGCCAAGTCGGACCCGACACCTGCGCGCGATAGCCCAGCGAGTTGATGTGCGCGACAAGATCTTTTACCAGCTCCGCCTGCCGTCTGTAGGTCTCGCCCTGCGCCTCTTCCGCTTCAATGCTCGGTAACGACTGCGTGGCAGGGTGGTCCTGCTCAAGAGCGAGGCATATCGCGTTCGGCAAGCCTCGCCGTACATCATTCTGCCGAGCCTTGTATATATAGCGGCGGTCGAAGCGCGTGAAGCCCACTTCGCTGTATCCGAGATGCCGTGCTCTGTCTCTGATGGACTCAGAAACATCTTCACCGCTCGGCTCAGCGGTCGGTTCTATGTCCCCGCTCGCGCGTATCCACTCGATTTCAGACTTCATGTCGTCCTGAAATTCTTCATACAGTTCCGCCGTCTCCGGCGAGAAGTCGCGACGTATGTTGTCCGCCCACTCCACGGACGCGCTCTGCTCCAGCGCAAAGCTCTCCAGCGGATACTCACGCGCGTAGAAGGTAATCTCCTGCTCGCGCCTTAACTCGCTGGGCGGCTTTTCCAAGTCCCTCGCCACCGGAATTTCCACAGGCTCGTCTCCGTGCTTGCGTCCCGGCCTTGTTACCGCATGTCCGAATCGCCGTCTCGCCATCTTAATTTCCTTACCTCTTCTTGCGCCTGTCCATTGGCTTACGCTAATCGATCCAGCTCAACTTCTCGCTTGCCAAACTGCAAGCAATCATACCGCATCCCCGCGGGATTGTCAGTCCAGTCCTTCCCGCACGGAGCGCAGCGGCGACAGCGCCATGTACAACGCCCCCAGCAGTCCTATGCACGCCGCCGCCACGATAGTCGGCCTCAAGCCAATCTCACCCGCCACCCAGCCTCCCACCAGCGATCCCGTGAACAGCGCGGCAAGCCCAAGCGATCTGATAGTAGCATTCATTCTTCCAAGGGATCGATTAGGGGTTATTGCCTGCCGCAGGCTGTTTTCGTGCACCATGAACATTGTGAAGAAGCCATCTCCCAACTGCGCCAGCGTCAGCATCAGCGCGGCGAAGATCAGCGGCTCCCGCGCCAGCGGAATGAACATTATCGTCAGCATGTACACTGCGTAACCACCCACGAGAGTGCGCCCAAAGCCGAATATGCGCGCCGCCCGACCCGCGTATATCGATCCAATAATCGAGCTCACGCCACCCACCGCAAATATCATTCCCAGTTCCCCGGGACCGAACCCGAGCTCACGCACACCGAACACTAGCACTACCGCCCCAAGCATCCCACTCACCCAATTTTCGGCAACTGCAGCCACTCCCAGAGCACGCAGCAGACGGTCGCGCCACACAAGGGCTAAGCCCTCCGATATTTCATGTGCGACGCTTCTG
>JAGGDZ010000482.1 GCA_024648655.1 Chloroflexota bacterium
AGGAGTCGGGCTAATCGGTAAGATCGTCCACGATTTGGGGCTTCACGACAGGAGCAGAACTGGCTCTAACGTGTGGTGGTTACAACTGGGAAGTCTGTTCCTAGAGTCTCTCAGTCTCCAGGAATACGTGGACTTCTGCCAAGTCGTCCACTGCCTTGGCCTGCTCCACCTGTTCCGCCTCAATACTGAAGCCATACACAGCAGCGGCGGCGTCTTCAACGTACATCTTCTTCAAAATGTCGGCTGACTGGCGAGCGCGGATAATGTCCCTGCTGCCAATGACGCCAGATGCTTCCACCGCGACATGTACCCTTTCGCCACTCGCGTTTGTGGCCCGCATGACCATGTCCGTAGATGTTAACCGATCGGCTTCTCCCTCTGTGATCTCTCCCATGTCGGTAGCCTGTTCCATTCTCCTCGCAAACTCTTCTGCCCTGCTGGGCGGCTGAACATAATGCTCCGCCAACCAGAGTATTCGTGGTCTTGTGAGTCCGAGTGTTGTGGCCACTCTTTGGCGTAGCCTCGTGGACATTTTCCCTTCGAGGGCAGATCCTCTCAAGTCGTTCACGCTGACCGTCAGCGTTCGTATGTCCTGCTCGACACCGTCGAAGCGTTCGTCCATTTTGTCGAGGCGTCTGTCGATGCTGTCGAAGCGTTCCTCGGCGCTCGTCTTGAACTCGCTGAATTCTTTTGGCAACGCCAAAAGATCCTGCGTCAAGAGCTCTCGCCTCGCCGCAGCCCGGAACTCCTCATTCCCGCGTAGTGCGCGAATGAAGTCGTCTGTTGTTTCGATAATCAAAGCCACAGATATTCTACCTCTTAGATTGTAGCTTATACCGATAGAAGACGGGGATGGGAATTTCTACCTAAGTATCCTCTTGAGTCCCAGCGACAGCATCGACCGTTAAAGTATGAAAAAGAGCGCGCCACACGGCGCGCCCTCTTGATTCTGTCTAAGAAGAGCTAAGAACGAACTCCGTTCAGCTATACGTTCGTCGCCGCGGGACGGCCTTCGATGGCGTGCCGCACCTCCGGGTTGACTATCGACATCGGGAACGTGCCGTTCAGCAGTCGAGAGGTCTCTTGGCCAACCTGCACGCCGGATCTGATCCGCGACATGTTCGACGTGCCCGCCGAGTGAGGCGATACAACCACGTTGTCCATTGTCAGCAGCGGGTTGTCTGCCGGAGTCGGCTCTTCCTCGAACA
>JAGGDZ010000099.1 GCA_024648655.1 Chloroflexota bacterium
CGCGGTCTGGCTGACGAACAGGCGCGGCGTCTGGATCGAAAGCACTGACCGGGCGCCCGACTACGGCGGCGCGGCGGTGCAGCCGGACCGGGGCGAAGATGACACGACTGATATGTTCCAGAAGTCGATCTGAAGGCGGTGCTATAATCCCCTTGCCATGGGAGAAGCCTATCTATGCGCGTCAATGCGGACGGCTACCCTGCGATTGTCGTCTTGGACGGCGGCGGATATAGGCAGGGAGCGGAACAGTGGCTACGCAGGCAAGCCTGAAATAACCGCTTGCACCATGTATTCGATCTAGGTGATTTTCAACGCTTCGCATCGCGGGAGGAGTTATGGAAATGTTTGAGCATGTGAAACTCAGGCACATCAAATGGAGTAGTGTGTTGCTTATAAGGTTAAGTTGCCCAGGATATTCCTCCTATTCCCGTAGTCTCCGAGGTACCTCCCAATGGATGGTAGGCAATGCCCCGACAATCCATCGGGTGCAGAGACGTCACATCAGCGCCCGTGTCGACGAGTAGTCGAACTCGCCTGGTGTAACCCAGCCGAGGCAGCGTCACGGCGGCGAAGACGTAGGGCCTGACGTTAGCGTCGAACCAACCGTGAATCACAGCAGCAGCGTCCGCGGATTGGTGTCCAGGTAGTCGTGATATACGTCCTCTGGGCGAACCCGCTTCTCGCTCAGCAGATCGAACAGTTCGTCTCTGGTGTCGGCCGATGCAACTACGCCGTTACTGGAGACTGCGATCCACTTGTCCGGGTACTCGGACAGGAACTCGCCTCTCCGGCTCTCAACGCTTAATGCAAGCTCGCGGGACGAGTCCATTTCCACAGCGAGTCTTCTGGGGTCCCCGAAGCTTCGGATGACCTCCCCTATTGAATCGCCTCCGGGCATCTCGCTATCTTTCGACAGAGTACTCATGAACAACCCCTAGGAAAATGCCTAAGTCAACTGTGACTGTGAAAGTCATTATAGACGATGATGGCTCAATGGCGATAATCTGCCAACGGCTGAACTTTCGGTGCTACGACCAGAATTGAATATGACCCTTATATCGATGGAATGTGAAGGCGAAGCAGCCGTCAAACATTGATATGCAATCGCTTTGATTATCAGTCTGAAAATCGATGAAACTGTCATAATACCTTGGGTCGTCAGGGGATTTCAGTCGAGGCAATCATCGAAGAGGTTCAGTATGCGTAGAATCGGTAGACCCTGCCACAACAGGACACCCCAGTCCTTCCGAGTGCAACTAGCGTGACCTGTGACGAGCCTGGACTGCCCGGAGCACATCCACATCGACTGCCTAGCGATGCGAACGGAGAGTTGATTTCTGAATTCGATGGTCGAAGCTAACCTACGGCGCGAATCCCTAGACACCAGAAGTCGAACACCAGAGGCTTCACGCATTTTGCGCAGTCTCGAGGCCTTCGGCTCCGAAACTCTCGAACGGTATTCTCTACACGTGCTGACATTATATCCACTCCAA
>JAGGDZ010000018.1 GCA_024648655.1 Chloroflexota bacterium
CCAGGATGGCCGCCCAGGGGCCTAGGATAATCGCAGCCAGGGCTCCGCCTATCAAGTGGCCGGATGTGCCGCCCGCGACTGGGAAGTTGATCATCTGCGCAGCGAATATGAACGCAGCCATGACACCCATCATCGGCACCATCCGTTCGTTGAGCTCGCTGTGGATGCGACGAATGGCGAACGCAATAATCAGCGCTGCTACCGCGTATCCGGCGATAGCGAGTGGCAGGCTGAAGAACCCATCAGGAGCGTGAAGCGGTAGTGGGATGTCCCACTTCAGAGCACTTATTCCAGAACTCAGTATCATTTCTGTTCCTTATCGTATCGTTCGAGGAGTCTGTTTACGCTGTCTTGATGCGACAGTCGTGGCAGGCTCCGAAGATGGCGAGGTGGTTGATGTCCACTTCGAAGCCGTAAGTTTTCAGAATGTTGTCACCCAGCGACTCGAGCATGACGTCATCGAGGAGGACGACCCTGTCGCAACTCTGGCATACCAAATGGTGATGCCTGACCTCGTCAATCCACTCGTATGAGTGCTGGTCGCCGCCCATGTGGGTCTCAGATACCATGCGCATCTGCTTGAGCATATCCAGGGTACGGTACACGGTTGACAGGTCGAGATATGAGTAGGACTCTTTGACCTGCTCCAGCACCTCAGAGGCAGTGATGTGACCTGTCGCGTGGCGTAGTGCGGATAGGATCATTAGACGCTGAGGAGTGGGCCTGTACCCCGACTCCTTGAGGGTCTGTATTGTCTGGTCTTCGCAACTCATAGGACACCAAGTGATTGCACGATGTCCAAGATAGTAGATTAGCGAGAATAGGTCAAGAGAAATCTCCCGCAAGCGCCAAACATATCTTCTGCAAAGTTTTGCAGAAGATATGTTACTTCTTTACCCAGAGAGACGAATCAGACACGGGTCCTTTAAGATGCGAGAGATTCCTATTCCAAGTCTGGGCGGGAGTGGCAGGCAGGAACATACCGAATTGCGAGCTTTCGCTGGGCAGCTCGTACTTGAGCTACAGTAGCGCCGGGTGACTTAGTATCCTGCCATGACCACTGTTTCACGGCCAAGCGTCAAATGAGCCCGAGCAACGGGCAACGCTAGGCTGGGAGTCATTCCAGGATTTCATTCACCAGGGAGAGTCCGGCTTCTAGTTTGTCGCGCCAATCGCCCTGTGGATGACGGACTGTGTTGGTGCAAATCCTGAACAGGCATACTGCCTCTCGCAGATTGAGCTCTCGCTCATTCCACCTGAATCGTTTTATGGCGGCCGATCTGAACTCATCCAGGTACGAAGCTGTGGCATCGTTTTCTCTCTGATATCCGAACCTGGATCTCCACCGAAGATGGGCTATGAAGTTACCTACATCGAGCATGGGATCGCC
>JAGGDZ010000122.1 GCA_024648655.1 Chloroflexota bacterium
GGGAAGAGATAGTCAACGCCGACTGGAATGACATCGCGCGCTGTATGCGTCCCCCCCGATTCGTCTTCGACGGGCGCAACTGCCTGCCCCCCCAGGCGATGGACATGATAGGATTCGAGTACAACAGCGTCGGCAGGAACAATCAACCGAATCCATTCGTCTAGGCGGCCCACCTTGAACGAATTCATCTACCTCATCCGCTATCTCTACTCCATGATTCGGTGGCGTCTGTTCGTCTGGGTCGCCTTGCTGATGTTCGCCTCTCTTCTTGAGGGATTGAGCATCAGCATGATTCTACCTATCCTCGCAGGCTCGGAGTCCACCGACAGCCCCCTGTACAATTTCCTGACCGAGGGAGCCGAATTTCTCGGTCTGCCGTACACCCTACCCGTCGCCGTGGTGGGCATGGCTATCCTGTACCTGCTCCGTACTAGCTTCATCATCTACCAGCGCGTCTATGCCGCCGACATAACAGGGAAGCTAATGGCGCAGCTCAAGATAACTTTAGTCGAACAGGTTTACGCCGCCGATTACCAATACTTCCTGGAACGCGGCCTCAGCGCGTTCACCAATGCCGTAACCGTCGAACTCGGCAACGTCTCCCGGGCATTCGAACGCTGCAACAGCTTCATCGTGAACCTGGGATTCGCCATCGTATTCATAGCCATTCCCCTAGCTATAAACCCCGTGTTCAGCAGCATCGTCATAATCGTCGGGGTTCCGGGCTACTTTCTGCTCAAAAGACTGTTCAATGTCGTGCGCAATTTCTCCATCAGGTCAACCGCCGCAAACTTAGGATTGCAATCCTACATCATCCAGGGACTCGTCAACTTCAAGTATCTCAAGGCCACCGGATCGCATCCGGGCATATTCGGACGCATCCGCGCCACCAGCTGGGAGCAGGGCCGTCTCGACTACAAACAGAACTCACTGTCCGCCATACTCGAAAACAGCACCGACCTGTTCTTCATGCTTGTAATCGCGGGCCTGCTCCTGTACTTCGTCGAGATACAGCGCAACAGCCTCATAGAAATCGGGGTCATCCTGTTTATAGTCCGCCGCGCAATGGTCTATTCCTTGAGCGCCCAGAGGTCATTTCAAGAGTTCCTGAGATACTCAGGCAGCGTCCGCGAGTTCCGTAAGCTGAGCGACG
>JAGGDZ010000261.1 GCA_024648655.1 Chloroflexota bacterium
CCAACCGCTACTCCGACGCCGACCGCTACGAATACGCCTACACCGACTGCAACACCTACGCCGACCGCTGCGAATACGCCTACACCAACCGCTACTCCGACGCCGACCGCTACGAATACGCCTACACCGGCATCGACCGCTACGAATACACCTACGCCAACCGCTACTCCGACGGCTACGCCAACTGCGACAAATGCGCCTACGCTAATGAATACATCAACTTCTACCCTGACGCCAACCCACACCGCGACACCTATGCCGACTTACACAGCCACACCGACGCCAACCCATACCACGACGCCCACGCTCACGCATACGCCGACAAGCACACTCACTCCAACACCAACGCCTATTCCGCTCTCCACCGGCGCGCCAATAACGGTTACGCCAGTCCCTGATGAGACTGCCGCCGTCTGGATTGCAAGTGACCAGCCTTCTGACGACGGCGAGATAGCATTTTACATAAAGGACGGTAGATTGGGGACGCTTCATTCATGTGTAGCTACTTGGGAGGGAGTGCGCTCCAGTTATGAAACGCAGGAAGGAAACATTTCCTTCAATGTTGTGAATGGCGAACCGGAACCCGTAGTGTTTTCGCTTAATGACGGTTGCGCTTATGACGAGTATTCTCGTCTGGCGGCGGAACCCGTACCGGAAGTATTCGATGACGGTGTACCAATTCTTATCAGTTATGACCCTGTGAGTATTACAGACTCTCAGGAGGTTCAGATATACAATGACATTGAAGTAGGCAGCCGACTCGAGGTGCGATTTTACTTCAATGTCGTGGATGCTTATGAATCCAATGCGAGACGGGCGCGAGTTTCGAGCAGCTCGGATGACGATGGTGAGTGGATTGCCATCCACGAGGTGGCGAGCGAATCAGACGTGTCTCCATCGGCGGCGTCAGGTCTGTTTCGTGGAACTGTGAGAGTGAGTGAAAGCCCTGACGCTAATGCCAAAGGCGACGGTGTCGTGTGGCTGGCGGATGGAGAGCAGTTGAGAGTGGAATATCTGGATGGCATGGGCAATGTCAAGGCAACTCTTGCAACTTCGCGGCCGCCAAGCCCAACCCCCGCAGCTCAGCCCACCGCGACGAAAGTTCCTACCCCTCCCGGAAGAATAGTTGAAGTGAAATTCGCCAACGTACCAAAGCGCAGCGGCGATATGGCGGTGTTCCATATTCGCGACAATTTCCTGGGAACGACCAAGTCCTGCACGGTCGTATGGTCGAGCGTAGCAGGGAACGTTCAGGCTGATACGTACTGGGATGTCAGAAACGGCAACCCGTATCCGCAAACATTTTCGCGCAATGGGTGTGAATATGATGGATCTACACCGTTAGCAATTTATCCATCAGCGAAGGCATTCGTCAACGGAGATGAGTATCTTGTAGATCCCGATGTTCAAAACGGTCGAGTATCTTTGCTTCACGATGTAGATATAGGAAGCAACGTCTTGATTGTGTTTCACTTTGAGATAGTTGATGAGTTTTCGGCTCAGGAACAGCGTGCGAGGGTGTATAGCAGCTCTGATAATTCGGGGGAATGGGTTGGCATTAAGGAAGTTACAAGCGAAGAGAACGCCGCGCCTTCTGCTGCGTCAGGCTTGTTTCGGGGTGAGATTGCGATAAGCGAAGATCCTGAGAGTATGACTACTGGCGACGGCAAGGTGTTCGTCAGAAATAGAAGCAGACTTAGCGTCGCCTATTATGACGGCGATAGTGCAATGGAGCCGGAAGAGAAGGCGTCTTTAGGTCTGGATTTGCCGACTCCTACTCCACGCCCCACACCTGCGCCTACGCCGACTCCCATACCGGCTGTCAACCCATTGCTGCTTGCCGTAGTGTTTGGCGCGGGATTGCTGATAGCGCTAAGTCTTTTCAGAAGGGAGACGCATCCTGACGTTTAAGGGAGTTGCGGCATATCCGGAGAGGGCCGTACCTCGAACGCATTCAGGGCACAGGCAAGCATACCGTAGTAGCCTATTGTCGCCGTGAGTTCGGTAACTCCCTGCTCGCCGAATCTTGCCTTGGCTGCCGCGAATGTATCATCTGATACGCGATGAGACCTAAGAATTTCACGTCCGTAACCGACTATCAGAGCTTCGTCATTAGTTAGGTCGCTTAGTTCGGCATTGTTGGCTACGACTTCTATCGCCGCGTCACGCACGCCGGCTTCCCGCGCTAGCGTTGCGTGCGCTGCCCACTCGAAAGAGCAGTCGAATTCGCGAGCCGTGGTTATGATTGCCAGTTCGCGCTCGGAGGGCGAAAGCGTGGACTCGAAGCGTATATAAGACCCGAGGTGTGCAGCTCTCCCCGCGACTTCCGGACTGTTGAGCAGCACCGAGAAGGGGCCACTGACCCGACCTCTGCTTGTGGCTATAGAATCAAATATATGCCGATTTTCTTTATCGACTTGACCGCGCTCCGTAATCTGCGTTATTCGAGCCATAGTTCCTCTTTCCCTGTTTACATCTCTTGTGTTTGTATCTGAATCAATAGAAGCGTTGTATAGAGAAACATTGTATAGCAGAATCCGTAGTTTTTCTTCCATAGCCGGACGGCAATCTCCCGGGCAGCAATCTCATAGTGCGAATCAATCTGCACAAATTTTCCATGGAGTAGGCTTATGAAGATCCACTTGGTCGATGGCACATACGAACTTTTCCGCTCGTATTTTGCAATGCCTAAGATCGTAGGCCCCACCGGGCAGCCAACGGGCGCCGTAAGGGGTTTGATTCAGACACTGTTAGCGCTGCTGCGCGAAGATGACGTTACGCATGTGGCATGTGCCTTCGACAGCGAGATAAGGTCGTTCAGGAATGACCTATTCGATGGATATAAGACAGGGGATGATACGCCCGCAGACCTGAAGGCGCAGTTCAGTCTGGCGGAACGAGCTGCTGCTGCGCTCGGCATAGTGGTCTGGCCAATGACAAAGTTTGAAGCAGACGACGCTATCGCCACTGCTGCATACAAGTGGAAGGATGCTCCGGAAGTTCAACAGATAGTAGTCTGTTCCCCGGATAAAGACTTGGCGCAGATTGTCAGGCGCGATAAGATTATCAGTCTGGACAGGCGGCGCGGATTGACGCTCGACGAGGAAGGCGTCGTGGACAAGTTTGGCGTTTCGCCCGAATCTATTCCCGACTACTTGGCATTGGTAGGGGATTCTGCCGATGGCATACCCGGAGTGCCTCGCTGGGGTGCGAAATCCGCGGCGCAAGTGTTGCAGGCATTCAAGCACATTGAGAACATACCGGACGATGCGGAGGCATGGGAAGTCAAAGTGCGAGGAGCGGGTTCATTGGCGCAGAATCTTGCGGCGCATAGAGAAGACGCCACGCTGTATAAGGAACTCGCGACTCTTCGACTTGACGTACCCATACGAGAGACGGTGGAGGACCTTAGATGGAAAGGCGCTAAGCGGGAGGATTATCAAACGATTTGTATTGAATGTGGCTTCGATAGGCTTCTTGCTGCGCCCAATAAGTGGCAAGGAGAGGATGATTGAAGATCAGAAAGAAATCGGTATGCGCGCTGAACAAGAGCGCTGGTACCCCCGGCGGGACTCGAACCCACGCACCTGGCTCCGGAGGCCAGTGCTCTATCCGCTGAGCTACGGGGGCATACTTCAAATATAGCAGTTGACGGCCGACAGAACAACAAAGATGCTCATTTCTGGATATTTACCCAATAAGCGTTCAAGAAAATGCTTGAACTTTTTTGCAAGTATGGATAGCATTACCGTTAGTGTCAAGCGGCGTCAAAACAGAGTCGCCTGCCTGCCACGAATTGGAAAAAGATTGACAATCGATAAGGTATTGACAATACTAACGCGGCGGGACTATCATTGCATCGCTGTGTGGACATCATCAGTGCATTACTGATGGTAGATATACCTGCAATCAAATCGGATACGTTCAAGCAGATATTGTAATATAGACATTCACAAGAAGAGGGGGTCAAATGTCGAACCGTTTCCCTTCGCAGGGTATGATACTTACTCTGCTACTTTCAATTTTCGTGGCTCTTCTCCTAGCGTGCCAACCCGGCCCAGCCGGACCGGCTGGCGCTCCAGGTCTCCCTGGCCCTGCTGGTCTTCCCGGCCTTCAGGGTGTGCCCGGTCTTCCCGGTGAGCCAGGTTTCCCTGGCAATCCTGGAAATCCCGGTAATCCCGGACCTCCAGGTCCTTCCGGCCCTCCGGGGCCTCCTGGTCCTGCCGGTTTGGACGGCGTATCGCCTCAAGCGGCTATAATGGTTGACTCTGATCTCATCGCTATAGACGGCTCACTGACGATTGACGGTTCCGGTTTCCGTCCCAACGAGCCGGTCGCCCTGCTTTTGGTAGTTGACCAAAACCTCCAGCCCTTCATAGGTGGTGGAACTCGGGCGCAGACTCAGGCTAACTCCGGCGGCAACTTCACCTTCTCGGTTGACTCAGTTGGCGCGGCGTTCAGGGGCAATACCGGAGCTCGCGTGCTTGAAGCATCCAATGGTGGCTCAAACAGCCTGTCCGTCTATGCAAGCGGCGCTGACGGCAGCAGGGCGAGCGTACCGATTAGGGTAGTTGGTTCGGGCGGCATCGCAAGCTCACCCAGCATAGCGTTGAGCAGCAATATCGTCGGAAACGAAGATCCTCACAATAAGGTATCGATTCTGGTTGCGGGCTTTATGCCCGGAGAATTCATAACGGTAGTAGCCGTTGGCGCTTCTGGCGGCGATGACAGGGTTTTGGTGGGCGGTTCTGCCAATGAATCCGGAGCTCTCATGCTTGAGGCAACGATAACATTGGATGAAGGCAACGTTTACACCATCGAAGCTATGGGACAACCGGTCGCTGGCATGCAGGCGTCCGCTACGGCTCCCTTGGCGGTAATTGAAAAGTAAGTAACTGTTCGTTCCCTACGGGAATGCTTAAGAATCCCCCCACCGGTTAAGTCGGTGGGGGGATTCTTGGTTTGTAACATGTACTCTGTCCGTCCGTCGAATAGGAAAGATGCACGCGCTGGAATGGGCAGAACTCTACGCTAAGAACTCTCTATGTGTCTCGGTCTTCTTCCTCGCTCTGTACCACTCTGTTACGTGCCGGGACGCCTACAACTGTCGAACCTGCCGGAACGTCTTTCGTCACGACGGCGCCGGCGCCGGTGGCTGCGCCCTCGCCAATAGCCACAGGCGCCACTAACATCGTATCGCTGCCAATGAAGGCATCTTTCCCTATGACGGTTTCATGCTTAGATACACCGTCAAAGTTGCATGTTATCGCGCCCGCCCCGATATTCACATCAGATCCCAATGTGGCGTCTCCCATGTAGCTGAAGTGTCCCATCTTCGTGCCGCGCCCTAGTCTGCTGTTCTTGACCTCGGCGGATGTGCCGATGTGAACGCCGCTCTCGATGTGCGAACCGTCGCGAATATGGCTGAACGGGCCGACATCCACGGACGAATCGAGTGTGGAGTCGCGTATGACTGACGAAATCACTTCACACTCGTCGCCTATGGTCGAGTTTTCAATGATGGCGTTTGGCCCTATGGTACAGGCGGCTCCAACGGTCGTCTGCCCTAAGATGTGGGTGTTGGGCAGTATGGTGGTATCCTTGCCAAGTGCGACTGTGCGGTCAATGTACACGCTGGATGTGTCTGGCATAGTAACGCCGTTCAGCATCCAATGCTCAAGAATGCGCCGACGCATAACGGCATCTGCCTTAGCCAGTTGGATACGGTTATTGACGCCCATAGATTCCTCATGATCATCGGATGTTATAGATGAGACTTTTAGACCGCTTGAAGTTGCGGCACGTATCAGGTCGGTAAGCAGCAATTCACCGTTGGGCGCCGGCGTGAGCCGTTCGAGATTTTGCCAGACCCAAGGAGCGCGGAAACAGTAGAATCCGCTATTGACCTCACATATCGCAAGCGTGTCAGCGTCAGCGTCTCGCTCTTCAATGATCGCTGTTATTTCGCCACCTCCGTCTCGGACCACGCGACCCATGCCTTGCGGCTCCGCGCTATGGGAGGTGACAACTGTGGCGTGCGCCCCCGTTGACGAGTGGCGCAGCGCCAAGCGGTCAAGGGTTGCCGGTAGGATGAGCGGAGTGTCCCCGTATAACACGAGGATGTTGCGCGCATCATCCAGAACGCTGCGTGCCTGTAACAGGGCGTGGCCCGTACCGAGCGGCTCAGCCTGCGTTGCGTATAGCACAGAGTCGCCGAGCGCCGAGCGGAATGGGTGGCTGTCTTGTGGAACGACTACGGCGATGCGGCCGATGCCGATGTCCTGGATGGCGTCTATGACGTGCAGCAGCATCTCAATGCCGCAGACGCGATGGAGCGACTTGGGCGTGCTGGAATTCATGCGCGCGCCCATGCCCGCGGCAAGGACGACGGCGGCGTAGTCTTGTGGACTCTTCCCTTTGATACTCAACTCGCAGGGAGTGTACCAAAGGAATTTGAAGAGCGTCAATCAAGGTTATCAGGTAGATCTATCGGGCAAGGCGACCGAGCGCTCACTCCTATTTAGCCACACTTAGCCACAGGCTGCATCGACTCGACCCTGGGATGATCAGGCTGAGTGGCGAACAGCGCTATGAGAGCTGTGAGTATTCCAACCGACCCGGCGGCGAAGAAGAAGGGCATGTAACTTGCGGCGCTGATGTAGTCAAAGACGATGCCCGGAATCATGACGCCTACGGCCTGGCCAAAGGTAGTGAACGGTTCCGTAATACCGCGAATGGTGCCGAGTGAACGCCTGCCATAGTAGTCCGCATACGCAACGGGCGGGACGGTGAGCATTCCGCCTAGTCCGAAGCCGAAGAGGGCGGAGTACGCCAGAGCTTCTGCCGCAGTGTTTGTAGTGGTGAATAGGAATGAAGCCGCTGCCATTACAAGAGCGACGCTCGCCATGACGAAGCGCACGGGCACTTTTTCGACTATTCTGCCCCAGACGATGCTGCCGACGCCTAGGAATATCGCATTGAAACTGATGCCCACGCCTGCTATGACCGTGCCAAGCCCTTGGTCTTGAAAGAAGGCGTTGCTGTGCGTGTTCGTGCCTGCCTGCATCAGGAAGAGCAAGCCTGTGGCTATCGCCAGCAGCCAGAGTGCGGGAGTACGGACTGCTTGTCGGGTCGTCCAGTCGGGTTCGTCAGGCGCGTCGGATGGCGTCGCGTCAATGCCGTCTTCGGCGACGGGTTCTTCCTCGTCGCCGTCGGGACGCAAACCCAAGACTTCGGGCCGCTCGGATATGAGCAGCGTAACAGGCAGCAGAGCCGCCACGAAGACGAGCACTCCTAGAACTAGCCATGCGTCTCGCCAGCCGCTTTGCGCTATGACAACGGAAGCAATTAACGGGAATAGCACCATGCCGACCGAGTGAGACAGATTCAAGATGCCGTTAGTTCTGCCGCGCATTCGGATGAACCAGCGCGATACTACGACTGATGCGCCAATCTGCACCGGGCTGGAGAATATGACGCGGCCGATAGCGTAGGCGATCCAGAATGCCCAGGGTACGACGAATCCGAATGCGGTGAATGCAGCGGTGGCGCGGGCAAGGGCAAGAGTGGATATGCCAAGTATGAGGACGCTGGCGGTCAGGACTTTGCGCGCGCCGTAGCGGTCTATGAGGTATCCTACGACGGGAGACATGAATGTCGCCGCCAGTCCGCCGAGCGCGGCGGCGAATGATATGGTCGTGCGATTCCAACCGAGTTCTTCGGAGAGAGGATAGACGAATACGGCGATGGTGAGACTGGCAGCGGCATTGCGGACAAACATCGCGCTGCCGGCGGCGCCAAGTACTATCCAGCCATAGTAGAAAGGCGCACGGTTTGCGAGTCGTTGCTGCATTCGTTTCCTGATAATTGCGTCAAATGTGATTTTGATTCAAGCGTTCTGACTCTAGCACTTTGCCAACGCTGGGGTCAATGATAATCTACGGAGACTGACACGGATATGAAGGATGGAGGGGAAGATGAATAGAGAAGTGATCAAGGAGCTGATCAAGGAACTTCTTGGATGCAAGGGCATGCTACTGGTCATCGATTCAGGAGGAGCTGTGAGCGAGATGCATGCCCCGCTTGCAATTGAGACGGAGTTCGATGGCAGGTGGGCGACCATCGAGGCTGGGGAGTGGCATGTACACCTAGACTTGGATGCCGTAAGAGGCGCACAGTTCGTTGAGAACTCCAACCACGGTCACGAGTCTATGATGCCGAAGCTGTACTATCTGCGACTGTCGGGGATGGATGAGGCGACGCTGCTGCGCTTCTACTTCCCGAATCCGTGGCTTGACGATGACGAGCGGCCAACCGAGTTCCAACCGGAGCGGCTTCGGCTGTTCGAGGAATTCTGCGATCGCTTCGTGGGACGAGACGGTGTTGTGTTCGTGGAGCGTACAATAGAAGGTGATACGTACTACGAAGAGCCTGTGAAGAGCGGAGGCGTCGTATGAGCGCGCCACTGGAAGGAGTGCGGATCCTGGACCTGACGCAGGTGCAGGCAGGACCGTCATGCACGCAGCTGCTGGCATGGCTTGGCGCTGATGTCATCAAGGTGGAGGAGCCGGGTGTGGGAGATCGCACTCGACACGAGAGGGCAACTAAACCGGGATTGGACAGCTTCTACTACCTAGTCTTCAATTCAAACAAACGCAGCCTGACGTTAAACCTGAAATCGGAAGAGGGATGTCAGATATTCAAGCGGCTTGTCGGCTTGTCGGACGTAGTGGTGGAGAACTACGCCCCGGGGCGAATGGAGCGGTTTGGACTGGGATACGATGTGCTCCAAGAGGCGAATTCGCGCATCGTATATGCAACAATCAAAGGGTTCGGGACCTACGGACCGAACGCGGACATAAAGAGTTTCGAGCATATAGCCCAAGCGATGGGCGGCGCTATGAGCGCGAACGGCGAGGCAGGCGGCGAGCCGATATTCGTGGCGCCGGGTGTGGGTGACTCAGGGACGGGGCTGCATTGCGCGATCGGGATTCTTGCGGCGCTGCGCCGGCGCGACAATACGGGGCAGAGCCAAAAAGTAGAAGTGTCGATGCAAGATGCGGTGGTGAACCTGATGCGAATACGCATGCTGGACACGCTGGCGGACGGCAAGCCGCTTGCGCGGAGTGGCAACCGCATCTGGGGAGCGCCGTCGATGATTTTCCCGTGCCATCCCGGAGGGCCGGACGACTACATCGGCCTGGTATTGAGCGGAGACTCGTGGGATACGATATTGGCTGTTGCGGGTCGCGCGGAGCTTATCGGAGATGAGCGATTCGCGACGCATGAGGCGCGCTGTGAACATGCTGCCGAGGTGGAGGAGATAATATCCGGCTGGACGAACACGATCACCAAGCGCAAGGCGATGGAGATACTGAGGCCGCTTGGCGTGGCGTGTGGGATGGTTCAGGACACTCGCGAAGTGCTGGATGATGAGCACCTGCGGGCGCGTGAGATGGTGATGGAGATGGATGATGCCGAGCGTGGACGCTACATCGCACTGGGCAACCCCATAAAAATTGCGTCAAACGATGTGGAGATCGAACCGCCACCCCTGCTAGGTGAGCATGCGGGCGAGGTGCTAGAGTCGCTGCTTGGGCTGGAAGGATCTGAAGTCGCTAAGCTGAGAGATGGCGGCATCATTTAGTGCTTTAATTAGTGCTTCAATTCGTGCTTCAATTAGTCAGGAGTCAGCAGGACTGAGAGCCTAGCATAGATGGACAGGGCGAGGAGAATTTTCACACATCCCCCACATCCCTTCGGCACGCTCAGGATGGCATATAGCCCTCGCGTTCTCATAGGTGGGATCTTTTCCTATCAAGGGAGAAGGAACAAGATGGCGGCGATTGTTCCCACCGCCTTTGGGACGGTAATTCCCCCATCAGCGAATTGCCCAGCACAATCTGCCTATGATATACTGCCTAGGATGTTGAGCAACTTTGTATGAGGTAGTCTAGGAAGTCTTATATGCAACAAACCGCACCAGTCGCGCCACAGCCGAGCGTTGTGGTTCAACAGGCTCCTCGCGAACGGATGGCGAGTGTGCCCACAAATATCACCATGAAGTCCCTGCTTGAGGCGGGCGTTCATTTTGGTCATCAGAAACGTCGCTGGAATCCCAAGATGCGGCGTTATATTTTCACCCATCGCAATGGCATCCACATTATTGATCTGCAGAAGACGCTGCGTATGCTTGAGGCGGCGGCAGACTTTATCAGCGATGTTGCGGCCGAGGGCAAGAAGGTTCTGATGGTGGGGACCAAGAAGCAGGCGCAGGACACAATTGTAAATGAGTCACAGCGCGCCAATTCTTACTACATTACTACTCGTTGGCTGGGTGGCACGCTCACAAATTTCAAGACCATTCAATCACGCATCGACTATCTGGTTGAGCTTGAAACCCAACAGGCGAAGGGTGAGTTCACCAGCTACACAAAGAAGGAAGCTCTCAAAAGAGAGGCGTCCATTGCGCGGCTTAACAGGTATCTGGGCGGCATCAAAGAGATGACCGAGATGCCTGGCGCCCTCTTTGTCATAGATATTGGAAAAGAGGCGATTGCGGTCGCAGAAGCGCGGCGTGTGGGTATTCCCATCGTCGCTCTTGTCGATTCGGACTGTGACCCCGACCTCATCGATTACCCGATCCCCGGGAACGACGATGCAATTCGGTCGATCAGGCTGGTAACCGCAAGGATAACTAACGCCATAATCGAGGGCATGAATAGGCACTCCGCATTCGAATACGAAGAACTCGGAGATGCTGTGGCTCCACTGGAAGTCGCGGCGTTGGACGATGCAACGGTTGACGCTGAAGAGACACCTACTGCGACTGCCACTGCGCCCAACGGGGCTGCTACCACTGATCAGACAGCTTAAGAAATGGCTCATCAGAGTTGAATTAATCTACATTCACAGGTGAAGAGTTGGAACTCACTGTAACTACAATCAAAGAACTCAGGGAACGCACGGGCGCCGGTATAATGGATTGCAAGCGTGCGCTGGAAGAGGCGTCAGGTGACTTAGCCAAGGCAGAGGAGCTCCTGACACAGCAGGGAATAGCCAGAGCGGTGAAGAAGGCTACGCGCTCCACTGAAGAGGGCATCGTTGAGTCCTACATTCACAGCGGAGGGCGAATAGGCGTGCTTCTTGAGATGAACTGCGAGACGGACTTCGTTGCTCGCACCGATGACTTCAAGGAGCTTGCACATGACATTGCCATGCAGGTCGCAGCTATGGCGCCCTCATACGTAAGTAGCGAGGATGTACCGGACGGCGAGGATGCTGAAAGCGCGGAAACCGTGCTAATGTACCAGCCATTCATCAAGGACCCATCAAAGTCCGTTCAAGATCTGGTCAACGAAGGCATAGGCAAACTGGGCGAAAACATCCGCGTGCGGAGGTTCACCAGGTTCTCATTAGGAGAGTGAAACACACTTGCGACGTGTCAGCACAAAGTACGAAAGGGTGCTGCTGAAACTGAGCGGTGGGGCGTTCACAGGTGAGCGAGGCTATGGCACCGACTCCGGAGCCGTTGCCTATATGGCGCAGCAGATAAAAAATATCTGCGAACAGGGTGTGCAGACGGCCATTGTCGTTGGTGGTGGTAACATTCTTCGAGGCTGGGAGGCGGAGTCCGAAGGAATGGACCGCTCCACTGCCGATTATGCGGGAATGCTTGCCACTATCATCAATGCTCTTGCGTTACAGGATGCCCTTGAGCGCCATCATGGGCTGGAGGTTCGCACCCAAAGCGCTATAACTGTGCAGCAGATTGCCGAGCCGTACATTCGGCGGCGTGCCATACGTCATCTGGAAAAGGGGCGCGTGGTTATATTTGCCGGGGGGACAGGCAACCCCTTCATGACGACCGACACTGCCGCTGCGCTGCGCTCGATTGAAATCGAAGCCAAAGTGTTGCTGATGGCAAAGAATAATGTCGATGGCATTTACGAATGTGACCCAAACTTGTTTCCGAATGCCGCGAAAATTGACTTCATCACGCATCGGGACGCCTTGCAGCGGCGATTGCAGGTGATGGACGCAACAGCATTATCACTGTGCATGGATAATGATCTGCCAATAATCGTATTTGACCTGTTTGAGAAGGGAAGCATTGAGAAGATAATCGCGGGCGACGCACTGGGGTCCATAGTTGCTTCCGACCCGGCGCTGTAAAGCCCACAAAAGCTATGGAGAGTTCTGCTATGGCTACGGCTGACGAAGTTCTTCTGGAAACCGACGACAGGATGCAAAAGTCCGTAGGGGCTTTGAAGCGTGAGTTGAATACCATCCGAACGGGGCGCGCCTCCCCCGCCCTCGTAGAAACCCTGATGGTCGAGTATTATGGCGTGCCCACGCCGATGAACCAACTCGCCTCCATATCAGTGCCCGAAGCGCGCGTACTTATGATTCAGCCTTGGGATAAGCAGTCCCTAAAGGATGTCGAACGCAGCATTCTGATGTCGGATCTGGGTCTGACCCCGAACAATGACGGCACCGCCATACGACTTAACATTCCGATGCTGACTGAGGAGCGTCGCAGAGACTTGGTCAGGTTGGTTGGGCGAAAGGTTGAGGACGGGCTTGTGTCGCTCCGCAACATCCGCCGGGACAGCCTTGGCGAATTTCGCTCTATGGAAAGGAACAAGGAGCTGTCGCAGGACGAGAGCCGATATGCCCAGGAGCAATTGCAGGAAATTACTAATGCCTTCTCCAGCCAAATGCAAGAAATGAAGCAGGAGAAGGAAGCGGAAGTAATGGAGGTATGAGGCGTCCAAGCCTCTGATTGCATGACCACAAGAGTGGGATCGAATACTTTTGCTGACACATCTGAGTGGGCGAATATGCCTCAAACGCCTCCCAACCATGTCGCAATAATAATGGATGGCAATGGTCGCTGGGCAGCCAGCCATGGAATGAGCCGCAGCGAAGGACACCGCGCAGGAACGGAAAGCCTGCGCCGCATAATTGAGGCATTCATCCGGCATGGGGTGCGCTATCTGACCCTTTTTGCCTTCTCCACTGAGAACTGGCACCGCCCTGACAGTGAAATTCGGGCGCTGCTGGAGATTGCGGACGAAGTCATCCGGGCTGAAGTCGATG
>JAGGDZ010000406.1 GCA_024648655.1 Chloroflexota bacterium
TCAATCGCCTCAATCGCATCGCGGGGTATGCTTGCGACAACAGGGTTGCGCCACCCGTCGGCGGTCGCGTCGAAGATATTGCCATACGGACAGGGTATCGCGTAAACTTCATCGCGCGCGGGCTTTCTGAGGTAGCACAGACGGACTTCTTGCGACCATCTACCGACTATGAACTCTTCCTGTTTGAACTCACCAAGCCAGAACGCCACGCTGATGCCCTGTCCTTCTTGTACTCCCATTCGAGCATGGTTGGTAGGATTCACAGCGACTAGCTGGGCGCCATCTATATCGGCAGCCGCCGTCCAGAGTTGATTGAGCTTGGGGGCGAAGGCTTCTTCTCGCTCGACCTGCCAGAAATCGTTAATTTTCTCCAACTTTGCCTCGCTGCCCGACGGAGCGGTTATTGTAACCTGGTCGATCACATCCGGAGACACGGGCAGTATGCCCTCAAGCGTCAACTCGCTTGAGCCGGCGGCAATTAGACGCAGCACCAGTCCGGCGACGCCAATCGCAATAAGGGCTATGAGTACATATCCGACCTGTTTACTCCCCACGCCTGTTACTCTCCACTACTCTCCACGAATGTAAGCCCTCAATCCTTTGCTGCGCCTTGTTATGTAGCGGACTACTCCAAGAACTATGAAGACAATTGGGATACCGGCGATGTTCGCCAACTGAACCAGATTCCGGTGTGTCGGAGAACTGAACGTCAGGTTACGTGTAGTTATCACCTTCGAGCGAATTTCCGCGAGGTTTTCTTCTTGAGCCAGCCAGTCTATAAGATTAAGCCCTAGCGCAAGATTCTCTTGAGCCTGGTTAACAATCGGGTCGGTAAGCCAATCCGAGTCGCCCACGACAACCATCCTGAACGAAGAATCGCCACTTCCGTTCTGACGGTTTTCCTGGGATTCGATGGCGACTCCTATGTCGCTCTCGAAGAGCTGGCGGTCGGTCACATCCAGTTGAGGCGAGTTCGGCGTCACATCGCCGTAAGCATAGTCAACCGCAGCGAAGGGCGAAGTTCGCAGAAGC
Source organism: Chloroflexota bacterium (assembly GCA_024648655.1). GTDB lineage: Bacteria > Chloroflexota > Dehalococcoidia > Lucifugimonadales > JADFKI01 > Bin90. Next base: position 1,033 of record JAGGDZ010000406.1, read on the forward strand.
GGTATTGCCTCAACACTACCGACCTGAGAATCAGTGATGCCTAACGAGCTCGACCAAGGCAGCAGAACCGACTCGACATCACCTGCGACCTTGCGGTCAACGGTCGGCACACGAGGCCAGTAAGGATATGGCAGACTCACGCTTCCGAGCGTGATCGTCTCGTTGGACCGCAGGTCGAACACAAGGTTGTCCTCCACAAGGATGCCATAAGGCTCAAGGAAATCACCGAAGTGGAACTGATTAGGGTATGCTGCCATTTGCTGCGGGTCTATGAATACAGGTTCCACCAACGCCATCATCTTGCCGCCATTTTGAAGGAACACGCTTAGTGCCTCGTATTCCTGTGCGGCCATTGGCTGTGTAGGGCCGGCAATGATGAGCACATCCACACCTGTCAAGTCTAACGGCGTATCGCCATCGGATGACAACTCTGCGAGGTTGTATTGTTGAGAAAGGAGCCGCCCCAGTTCACTAAAGTTTTCCTGAAGGGGCTTTTCTCCGTGACCGGTAAGAAATGCGATTGTCTTACGCTCAACATCCTGCTGGAGCATGTTGTATGCCAGTGTAGCGACGCGGTATTCAAAACCGTCGAGTGAGCGAATGAACGGAATGACCTCGCGCTTGTCTGTGTAAGTCATCGACAGACCCAGGAAGCCGTTCTTAATTTCCAGTCCATTGGGCGTCTGAACATTAAAGCGTTGCGGCTCAATACCCGCCAGTTGCGCCTTGCGTGCCGTGTCCTGCGCATCCCGGTAGGTATTGGTTGCGGAGGTAAGGACGGTTTGAGCGCTTAGAGCGTCCTCTTCCGTTTCTGCATCCAGCACCGCCTGCTGGGCACTCTCCAAGGCTCTCTGTGCCTCTTCCAGCTCTTGAAAATCCAGGAAGCGGCGCACCAGTTTAACCTGTCCGCCACCCGCGTTTCCTGTCAGGTCTTCAAGAAAGTCGTTGATGTCCCGCGCCACCAGGTCAACTTGAACGGGCGGGTCTGCCGACTCGTAAAGCTCGATAGTAAGCAGATCATCAAGGCCGGAAAGTATCTGCTCGGTGCCATCGCTGAGAGTGAAAACCTTGTCGGCTGTGAGGTCAAGGCGTCCTTTCACGGATGCACCGAACCAGCCTACCAAAATACTGAGCACGATAAGAGCAGCAGTGCCGAGTTGAAGATTACGATACTGTATTGTGCGATGGCTGCGTGTTCTGCCGCGCACGCTCAGGAACGTTGCACTCAGGAACGTCGATACAAGAGCAACGAAGTATAGAACATCGCGCAAATCAATAACGCCGCGCGCAATGCTGGAAAAGTGCGTTACCGGACTGAGGGACTGAAGCAGTGTCGCAAACTGTCCCGGCAAGGTTACGCTCACCGCGTCAAGTCCCAACAGCATCAGTACAAGGGTCACAAAAAGCCCTAAAATGAATGAGACAATCTGGTTGCGCGTTAGACTCGAGGTAAACAGACCGATTGAAACCAGCGATGCTGCGAGGAAAATGCTTCCAATATATTGCGCGACGATGGCGCCCCAGTCGAGATTTCCCGCAGTCATGAGAGACAGCGGAATGCCGACTGTGGATACGATTGCGATCGCTACAAATACCAGTCCCGCAGTGAACTTTGCCAGCAGAATAACCCAGCCCTGTATGGGCTGAGTAAGCAGAATTTCGAGCGTGCCGTCTCGCTGCTCTTCGGCGAGGAGACGCATGGTAGCCGCAGGCACAAGTAGTGCGAGCAACCAGGGGATGGACGGGCTTTCGACCGCAAAGTCCACCGTGAACAGTGGGCGCAAGGACGCCTCTGAAGTTACGAAGGCAGACCGGAAGAATGACCAGGAGAGCAGAGCGAGGAAGACGACTATAAGGATGTAGCCTGTGGGCTGGTCGAAATATCCTTTCAAGTCCTTTCGGATTAAGGCGCGGAAGGAACGCATATGCTATTCGTCCTCCTCCGAACTCTGAGACTGCTGTCCGGGCGAGGTGAGCGAATAGAAGACATCCTCCATGCGCGCCCTGTCTTCCCTCAGTTCCCACAGAATCCAGTCACGCCGCTTGGCAAGCCCGAATATCTCCGGGCGCAGGTCGGTCTGGTGGTCGACAGCCGTTATCGTGTATCGTTTCCTGCCGTCCACCGGGTCGTTCCGTTCTATATCGGCTATTCCTTCCAGTGAAGACAGTGATCTCTCCACGTCGTTGCCTTCAACCTCAATATGCACGGTTCGGATGCCTTGAGCCCTCTGCAACAATTCCTTGACGGGGCTGTCGGCGACAAGCCTGCCACGGCTTATGAGCAGTATCCGCTCGCACGTATTTTCAACTTCCTGCATCACATGCGTGCTGAGCATTACGGTTCTCTCTTGTCCAAGGGAACGAATGAGATCTCGAATGGTTAGGCGTTGGTTAGGGTCTAGCCCCTCTGTCGGTTCGTCTAATATCAGGATGGAAGGGCGATGCACAATCGCCTGAGCCAGGCCGACTCGCTGCTTGTATCCCTTGGAAAGCTGCCCAATAGGGCGTGAATATACATCCTGCAAGCCGGTTTCTTCTACTGTCTGGGCGATGTTCTCACGTCTTCCATTCTTGGTCAGTCCCCGCAAGTCGGCAACGAAATCAAGATATTCATTCACGAGCAGGTCAGCATAGACCGGATTGTTCTCTGGCAGGTAGCCGATGCGCTCTCTAGTTGCGATGTCGTGGTCCTTAGTGTCAAGACCATCTATATTGATGGCGCCCACGTCAGGCGTATAGAACGATGTGAGCATTCGCATCGTGGTAGTCTTGCCGGAACCATTCGGCCCCAGAAACCCAATGACCTCACCTTTGTTTACACTGAAGCTGAGGTCGTTTACAGCCGCCAGTTCTCCGAAGAATTTGGAGACGCCGTTGACCTCGATGCTTACATCAGCATCGGCCTGTCTTGACTGCTCGACTGTAGTCATAAGGCTATGCCTCCACGGATATACGCCACAACCTCAAGTGGGTTCGGTCACCCTCTATGGTCACCCTCTATTTAGAAAATTATAGCAAAAGAGGAATAAACGAACAGAAGGGGCAGTGTCTCGTCTGCCCCCATTGTGAATGCATTATTGGAAATGCGCTTAGTCGTCGTATGGCGCGGGGAGTTTAGGCGGGTTCAGTTCAGTAATGAGCGATTCGGTAGTAAGAATCATTCCCGCAACGCTGGCAGCGTTCTCCAAGGCGGACCGCACAACCTTTGTGGGATCGACGATGCCCATCTCGAACATGCTTCCGAAATTGCCGTCTTCCGCGTCAAACCCGTAGTCGCCTTCCCCGCTGCGAACGGCGTCCAGAACAACCACGCCACTGTAACCGGCATTATCCGAAATCAGTGTGAGAGGGGCGTCAGCGGCGGCGAAAGTAACCTCCGCTCCCGTGCCTTCATCACCGGACGCCTCAACCGACCGGCGTCCTGCTTGGGCAGCGCGGATAAGGGTAGTACCTCCCCCGGGAACAATTCCCTCCTCCATAGCGGCTCGCGTAGCTGCAAGCGCGTCTTCAAGGCGGTCTCGCTTCTCGCGTAATTCAATCTCCGTTGCAGCGCCGACTTTCAGGATGGCAACGCCGCCGGATAGCTTGGCTGCCCGCTCTTCCAGCTTCTCGCTATCGTAGTCAGAGGCGGTATCCTCTGCCTGTTGCCGTATCTGGTGAATGCGCGCTTCAATGTCTTGCGGGTTGCCACTGCCCTCAACGAACGTTGTATCGTCCTTCGTAGCAATGATCTTGCGACAGCGACCTAAGTCGTCAATCGTAGCCGAGTCCAGGCTGCGTCCAATCTCGGCGCTGATGACGTTCGCGCCGAACAGTATGGACATGTCCTCAAGTATCGCCTTGCGACGCTCACCGAATCCGGGCGCTTTTACCGCCAGAGCGTTTAGGTTGCCGCGCAGCTTGTTGACGACTAGTGTTGCAAGCGCCTCGCCCTCAACGTCCTCCGCAATAATGACGATGTTGCGGCTTACGGCATTCAACTGCTCAAGCATCGGCAGGACGTCGGCAATGGATGAAATCTTCTCAGATGTCAGAAGAATGTAGGGGTCGTCAATCTCTGTAACCATCTTTTCGAGGTCGGTTACAAAATGCGGCGAGAGGTAGCCGCGGTCAATCTCCATGCCTTCGACATATTCGATCTCATAGCCCATCGTTCGGGATTCTTCGACAGTAATCGTGCCCTGAGCCCCCACTTTATCGAGAACGTTGGCGATGAGCGTGCCCATTTCATCTTCATGAGCGGCAAGCACGGCGATCTGCCTAACCTGTTCGTAAGCGGACACGGGCACTGACAGATTTGCAATTTCATCCTTCATTGCACTGACTGCAAGGTCAATTCCCGTCTTCAGAGCCATCGGGTTCGCGCCGGCCGCCATGTTCTTGAAGCCCTGCTGGATGATGCTCTGCGCCAGAATAGTCGATGTAGTTGTGCCATCGCCAACGACGTCGTTCGTCTTGCTGGCAGCGACTTTGACGAGCTGCGCGCCCATATTCTCAAAAGGCTCGACCAGCTCAATTTCCTTGGCGATAGTTACTCCGTCGCTACAAATCTGCGGTGGGCCGAATTCCTTGTCGAGGACCACATTGCGACCACTTGGCCCCAAGGTAGCGCCGACCGCTCTAGCCAACGTGCCTATACCATCGAGTAGTTGGCTCCATGCTTCTTCTCGATTTTGGAATTGCTTTGCCATCTGTGACACCTCTTTGCTTGTCTATCGGTTCGTGAGCACCTTAGCCAATCAGCATAGTACATCCGCGATCTGGCCGTCCGTAATCCTCATCAGAACTACAGACTCTTGCACCAGTGATAATTATACAAGGCGATTGGGATAGCTGCCAACAAAAATCGGAATTCACAGGCATCGTCGGCCGATTACTGGTGGACAGCAACCCCAACTCCCCCACCTGCGGCAATCGCTTCACCTGTGATCGAACCGGCCTTAGGCGAAGCAATGAACGCCACCACGTAGGCTACCTCTGATGCGTCGATGATGCGTCCGACTGCAATTCCGGAAGCGACTTGCGCTTCGACTTCTTCGCGCGTAACTCCCTGCCGTTGCGCTTGCCGCTCGTACATCGGAGTGGAGCGCTCAGTAATGGTTGTGCCAGGGTGAACGGTATTGACCGTGATTCCGAACTGCCCCAACTCGGAGGACATAGTCTTTGTCATATGAACCAGGGAAAGATTGCGAAGTCCGCTGTATGTGCCGGAATTGCGTGCAGCAAGGCCTCCAATAATTATGATGCGCCCCCATCCTGCGCGCTGCATGTGCGGAGCGGCCGCTTTTGCACAGCGCAAGTAGCCCACTACTTTCGTGTTGATGTCGGCAAGCAAATCATCAGTGTTGGCATGCGCCAGGCCGCCACCCACAAGACCGCCTGGAGCGGCAGCATTGTTCACGAGGATGTCAATGCCGCCCAGTTCGTCTGCCGCGATGTTAATTAGAGCCTGCACGTCGTCGTCGTCCGTGGTGTCGGCGCGAACGGCAATCAATCTTCTGCCCACGGCTGACAGGTCGTATCGTCGGGCGCGCCGTCCAGGGCCGAATGCTTGAGCGCTAACATGACTGCTGCCCATAGCCGGAGCTATATCGCGCGCCGCATCGTCCAGCGCATCCAAGTCTCGGGCGGCAATAGCTATGTCAACACCCTCCTTGGCAAGCTCAAGGGCTATTGCTTTGCCGATTCCACGACTGCCTCCGGTTATCAGTGCCTTCTTGCCGCTGAGTTCCAAGTCCATAATTCTCTCCTTCGGAACTTGCGCGTCACTATTTTTGCGTTTATCCGATCATCACGAATTTTCTCGCCTAAAGATGCTTCTCGAAGAATTCAAACGCCTTATTTGCAGCGAAGGCGTGTTCGCCGGGATGAATGTCCGACCATAGTCTGTCGGACGCTCCGGCGGAGGAATAGATTCGTTTCACACCTTCATAGCCCTTGAGCATGCTCTCAATAGAGAAAGTTGTGTCATGGACACCCATCTCCAATAGCAGGGGACGAGGTGCGATAAGCCCGGCGATGTCATGTGTGTCAAAATACCGATACACTTCCGGAACAATCTGAGAGCCGCAGAAGTTGGCGTCCTCAATGCCGAAGTCTTGCCATGGATTTAGGTAGCCAATAATGTCGGCGGCCTTGATGCGAGGCTCTATGGCTGTAGTGAACATAGTCATGGTTCCGCCTTGCGAAAGCCCCATCATGCCGATCTTATCCGGATCAACCTCGGGCCTACTTTCGAGATAATCTACGCATCGCATCATGTCCCAGATATTCAGTGTGAGGGTATATATACCCAGAATCGCACCTCGCACGAAATGTACATTGCACCGATCCCTTCCGGGATAAGGGTCGGGCCCGTCCGCGCGCTCCCCAAAACATCTAAGGTCCGGACTGAGGGTAACGAAGCCTCTTCGCGCCATCTGCTCGGCATAATTATAGTTGTGCTGCGCCATGTTCGAGCGTATGCCTTCCGAAGAGACATTGCCAGCCACAGGCTCTTTGCCGAATGGACCATGCCCGTGGCTGCACAAGATAGCCGGCGCTGCCCCGTCGTTGGACGTTTCGGCCGACTTTAGCAACACACACGGAACCGACATATTCTCTTCGGAATCGAACACCACTCTCTCACGAATGAGCCCATCGTCTTCTATCGAATAGATGACTTCGGGGGCAGGCTCAACGGGTTCGGGAAATTCTTTAAGTAGCTCAAGCAGGGTCTCCAATGCCTGCCCTCGCCACGCCTTCCATTCCGCAGCTGTGCTACCTTGAAACGTTAAGCGGGGCTTCCACTCTTCGGCACGGCGATTGAAGTATTCAATCATTGAGAAGTTGCGGCGCGCCATTATGAACTCCCGACGATAAGAAATCAGTCCTCAGACGCGGGCAAATCATATCATATTCTCGCTTGCCGCACAGATGCAGAAGAAATATGGGCATTCTCAATATGTGCGGGTGTTGCAAAAATGGGTGGCGCATTAGCCGCTGGATTCCCTCCTACGCAGGAAAGACGGACGCAGGAAAGACGGAAGTGCACGAAGTGGGACTTTGCGTATCTCTTTATTTTGTACATCCCCTTTTGTGCATCCCTTAATGAATGTAGGAATGTAGTACCGCAACTTGGCACTAGGCGTCTATGACGATATAATCTTGCAGATCGAATTCCCACCACACTTGGAAACACCCAGCCGGAAATAACAGGAGCACAAGATGGCAAGCGCACAGCTGCAGGAACTACTGGAAATGTTCGCGGAACGTGCAGTAGCGTTCGCAGAATCTCCCCCATCATTGGAAGAGCGGCGCAAGGGGGCAGAAATGATGGGTAAGAGATTCGAGAACCTTGACGGCATCACGACTGAAGGCGTCGATGCCGATGGCGTTCCGGCCGAATGGGCGAAAGCGCCCGATGTGGGCGGCGGTGCAATTCTCTACCTGCACGGCGGCGGATATGTAACCGGGTCCGTGATAAGTCATCGGGGAATGGCTGCTAATCTATCGCGTGCAAGCGGCTGCAGCGTGCTTACGGTTGACTACAGGCTCGCTCCGGAGCACAAGCATCCTTCTCAGGTAGAGGACGCGCACACCGCATACCGTTGGATGCTCAAGAATGGGGTCGATCCCTTATCTCTCATAGTTGCCGGCGACTCCGCGGGCGGCGGCCTTACGGTAGCAACACTGCTCTCGGTGCGGGAGGCGGGCGACCCAATGGCCGCCGCCGGCGTGTGTATATCCCCTTGGGTTGACATGGAAGGAACCGGCGACTCTATGAAGAGCAAGGCAGGGGTTGATCCGATGGTCAGTTACCAAGGGTTGATGGAGATGGCGACTCACTTCCTAGGCGATGGCGACAGGCGCGACCCACTGGCGGCGCCGCTGCATGCCGACTTGTCGAGGTTGCCTCCACTGCTGATTATTGTAGGCACAGCCGAGACACTGCTAGATGATGCCATCAGGTTGCATGAGAAGGCGGAATCCTCCGGAGTGGACAGCACACTCGAAATTTGGGAAGACATGGTTCACATCTGGCCTTGGTTCGCGCCTTTCCTGCCGGAAGGACAGCAGGCAATGGAGCAGATGGGAGACTTTATCAAGGAGCAGATCGGGGCGACAATCCCTCAAGCATAGTAGCAAAGAGGACTACACATCCCATGAATGCCTTTACTTCGGCGAGAGTACGACACACTGGCTACGAAGACGCCCAGGAATACTACATGTCCGATGGCATGGGCGACGGATTGCCCATAGTACCGCCTACGGAAGCTAAAGTGCAGTCGATGCTCGATTGCGTGGGGCTTGCCCCGTCCGACATCATCGCTGAAGAAGGTGTGCGCGGCGTTCGGTTCACTGCCGAGAAGATCGCGATCAACGCCGTAATGGCCGGCTGCAAGCCGGAGTATATGCCGGTCATCGTCGCGGCTGTCCAAGCAGTGTCCGAGAGTCCGTACAATTTCCATGCCAACAGCACTTCAACAAACGGCGTAGGGGTATTGGTAATCGTTAGCGGCCCTATCGCGAAGGAGATTGGCATCAACTCCGGCACCGTGGCAATGGGACATGGTTTCAGAGCCAACGCCACTATCGGTCGCGCGATGGGTCTCATCAAGATAAATGTGTACGGTTCTGTTCCACACGACATGGACAAGAGCACATTTGGGCACCCGGGCAAGTATTCTTTCTGCTTTGCGGAGAATGACGATGTGATTCCTTGGGAGCCACTCCGCGTTGAGAAGGGTTACGGTGAATCGGACAGCACCGTTACCGTATTCGCGGCGAACTCGCCTGTGCAGGTGAACACACAAAACGAAAGCGCGCCGGAAGATTTCCTTAGCATTGCGGCAGACGCCTCCATTGTGCTGGGAGAGCGACACTCCGAGTTCGTGCTGGCGCTCAGCCCGGAGCTTATGGGCTATATTCGTGCCGAAGGCTGGACGAAGCAGCGCATTAAGGAATTCGTGCTTGAACGCGGCACTCGCACGGGGCGCGAGCTAAACGAGAAACATCGGCGAATTACGCTATACATGGGAAATGACTTGGACAGGCGAATTCCGGTCGTGGAAAGCGTGGACGAGATAACGGTCGTCGGCGCAGGCGGAGATGCGGGACCTTTCGCTATGCTGATAGGCGCTTGGGGCGATGTGATCTCCATTACGAAGCAGATTCAGATTTAGAGGTGAATAATATGGCGCAGGAGAATGAACTGGTTACTCTCGACCCACGAGGCGGCAGCACACATGAAGACACGGGCATTGCCCCGCGTCCACACAGTCTTGATGGACTGGTCATCGGGCTGCTCTCGAACAACAAGCCGAATTCCGAATTGCTGCTGCGCGATGTCGCCGACCTTGTGAAGCAGCAGTACGAAGTCAAGGAGGTCGTCGAGGCGAATAAGGGCAGCCATCGCATACCTGCGCCTGCTGAGATAATCACCGACCTCGCTGAACGCTGCGACGTGGTCATAACCGCAACCGCTGAGTGAGGAAGCTGCACCTCCTGCTGTATGCAGGACGCAGCCGCTCTCGAAAAGCTAGGTGTCCCTTGCTCGGTTCTTGTTACAAAGCCATTCAACACGCAAGCACGCGCAATGACAAACCTGCTCGCTATGCCGGGCTACGAGTACACCGTAATCGGCCATCCGATGGGCAGCCTTAATGAAGAACAAGTCATGGCGCGAGCGCATGAGGCATTCCCACAGACGTTAAGCCAGTTGGTCATAGGGTGACATCGATGCACAGGATGGGAAGGATCAAGCTGCCTTCGCCTAGAGGGTTGCAAGGAATTCCCGCACTTCTGCCA
>JAGGDZ010000195.1 GCA_024648655.1 Chloroflexota bacterium
ATCCTGGTGGGACGCACCGACAGAGAGACGCTTGAGGCGGTTGCGCTAGGACTCCAGCAGCAAGACGCGCTACGCGCCAGGCTGGCAGTCGATTCGACGATTCAGCGCAGCCAGCGCGAAGTCTTTTCCAAAGACGCGGTTGACAGCATAGCTGCCGGCGTCTCCACATTGCCACAGACAGACGATGCCCAGAGTTCGATTGGGAAGCTGAGGGAAATGATTAGCGCGGGCTTCTTAGAAATACGCGCCTACCCAAAGGGACTGCTGCACGCGAAGGCATACCTGTGCTGGTATGAAAGTCATGCGGAACCGGGAGCCGCGATTGTCGGCTCTTCCAACTTCACGCTGGCGGGCTTCACCGGCAACACTGAACTAAATGTCCGTGTCACCGGAGACGCGGAGATGACCGAACTCTCGCGCTGGTTCGAAGATCTGTGGGCGGACTCGGTGGACATCACCAAAGCTCTCACAGTCGAGCTAGACCGATCCTGGGCGATAGCGCGCACGCCTCCCTACCACGTCTATCTCAAAGCGCTGTACGAACTCTACGGCAGCGGTGTGTCCGATGATCCGGAATTGCCTCTGCCCACCGGTCCCGTCGATCTAGCCAATTTCCAGATTGACGCCATTCGCTGGTGTTTGAATACGATAGACCGTCACGGCGGCTGCTACATCGGCGATGTCGTGGGCTTGGGTAAGACCTACATTGGCGCGGAGTTGCTTCGCCAATTGAAGCAAAGCTACCCGCGGGACGGTAATCCTTTGATTATCTGTCCTGCCGGGCTTGTTCCGATGTGGCAGCAAGTGAACGAAAGGTATCAGCTTGGCGCGGCAGTCGTCTCTCAGAGCGTAATCGCGCCTCCCGCGGGCGCGGAATTCGATGAGGATTTGGGCAGATACATAGATGTCGATACTGATGCGATGGGAGTCGTGCTTGCGGAAGAGTATCCCAATCGAGGCGCCGTGCTGGTTGACGAAGCGCACAATTTCCGCAACATCAACCGCCGCTCCGAAGGACTGAAGGACTATCTGGATAGCAGCGACCACAAAGTCGTGCTGTTGAGCGCTACGCCGCAAAACTTGGGGCCGCGCGACATATACCGTCAGTTGCGCCTCTTCCTCGATGAGACCCAACACGGGTTGAACATAGAGCCTGTAAGACTGGAAGACTACTTCCGATCCGCCGAACTCTGGCATGGTTACAGGATGGAGCGGGAAGACTACCGAGCACAGCGCTCTCAATGGCGAAGAGGCGGGAGGAAAGGTCCGGAGCCTCAGCCGCCCTCAACGCCAAATACCCCGCGTGCTAGCGTAGAAGAGGTGTTGACGCCGATTTTCATACGGCGGCGGCGGCGAGACCTGCGCGAACTGTACGGCGATACGGCGACCGTAAATGGTCAGCCCGTGCGCTTTCCTAATCCGGTGCTGAGCAACCTCGAATACAAGCTCGACCGCGTGTATGCAAAGGCGGGGCCGTTCGATGAATTGCAGAATCTTCTTCGCAATCATCAAGCCTCTCGTTATCGCGCCACCGACTACCTGACGGATGAGGCAGCTCGCAAGGATGAATACAGGGACCTTCTACGAGCCAAAGGGCGCATTGCCGGACTGATACGTGCGCTTGTGCTCAAGCGTCTGGAGTCCAGTGTCGAGGCGTTCCGCTCTACGGTGAACGCACTGATCGGCAGCAATCGAAACTTCAAAGAGGCGCTGGAAGAGGGATATGTTCCTATCGGGGACACCGCGACAAGAGTTCTGGCCGGGTCTGAATTCGACGCCAGGGGGCTTCTTGATGTCCTGCAAAAGGAGGAGCAGCGCCGGCAAGAACGCGGGCAACACCGGGCGACCCTTGTTCATTCAACCGGAGACTTCAAGACGGATAAGTGGCTAGACGACCTCGATGAAGACTATGAAACATTCAGCGAGATTAAAGGCCGGATAAAGGACATCGGCCCCGGCGATGACGACAAGCTCCATAGCCTTCAGGGCTTCCTGGAGCGACAAGATGTGGCGCAGGGCAAGGTGCTCATATTCTCGGAGTCCGAGACCACGATTAACTATCTCTATGAGCAGCTAAACCCGGGTGGGAAACAGGACGATATAGCCAGGTTGTCCGGAAGTGTCGGGAGAGAAGGCGCTGCGAACATAGTGAGAAGGTTTTCGCCGGTCTCGAATCTAGCACCGCCCGGTAATGAAATCCGAATACTACTGGCGACCGATGTGGTGTCGGAAGGTCAGAACCTCCAGGACTGTGCCCGTGTTCTCAACTACGATCTGCACTGGAACCCGGTGCGCCTGATTCAGCGATTCGGGCGTGTTGACAGAATCGGCTCCACACACTCCGACATCTACCTGCATAACATGTGGCCCGACCTTGAAGTGGACGAGGAACTGGTACTCACCGACAGGCTATACAACCGCATCCAGATGTTCCATGACCTGATAGGTCTGGATAATCGCCTTCTGTCGGATTCGGAGCGGGTCAATGAATCCATAATGTACCGCATCTATGAAGGCAAGGAACTTCCTGTAGATAATGACGAACTCGATGAAGTTGCAGCCGGGCAGAGAGCGCAGTCACTGTTACAGCGAATTCAGCGAGACGACCCTGAACTGTGGCAGACGGTGCTCGGACTGCCGGATGGCATACGTTCGGCGCTGAAAGTTAGCACAACACCCGATGATTTTGAAGCCAACGAGGACCATGACTTCGTTCAAGCCCCAATGGGCATCGAAGGAGCGCAGATGCCGATGACGCCTGCGGATGGTGCGGCGCCTTCTCCATTCGACCCTCCTGGCGCGGGTGAGACATTGGTCCTGCTCGGGGCGGGCGACGTCAAAGGCTGCTACGCGGTTGGGAGCGACCTGAATCCCCGGCAGATAACGCCCGCGCAGTTCGTGGCGGCGGCGGAATGTGAGGCTAATACCCAGGCGGAGTCTATTCCGGATGATACGAACCAGCGTGTCATGGCAGCCTTTCAGGAGTTTCAGAGAGATGCCGCGCGACGTCTGGGCAGTCTTCGTCGCAGGAGTGATACCAGGAACAGGCGCTATCTTTCTCGACATCTGAACTGGGCAATGGAAGAAGTCATGTCGGAGAATCGTCATGCCCAGAGCATAGAAACTCTCAGAAGCATATTCCTTGGCGACTTGCCGTCCGCCGTTGAAGGCCAGCTAACGGAAATCAGGAGCATGCAGATAACAGGATCGGCGTTGCTGATTCGCTTGAACGCTCTGCGTGAGCGCTATCGTCTGAATCCTACTGACCAGACCGACAATGTAGCGCTTACACCGCAGGTCATTAGAATCGTATGCTCTGATGGCCTTGTCGAGTAGTGGGTTGTAGTGTGAACAATACAGAGGTTCAGCAGAAAGAGATGAAGGTACAATCGCGACGCTCGGATCGCAGGTCCATGCTGGGCGAACTGGACGCGCTCGCCGCCATGTCTGACGCCGATATAGACACCTCAGACATACCTGAGACGACAGAATTCTCAAATCCCCGACGTGGAGTATTCTCTGCATCTCCCAACAGAAAAGTCTGTCCTGACAATGGCAGTTCGGACATTACTCTTGAGAGGAAGTCCTGATGAATATCGTCTCCTGCATCAGTCGGATTCCGTATCAGGCCCGCCGGCATCTATTACGAAACTCGCCCTCCGCGGAGGCGCAGCGATAGCCAGCTTTCGTAATTGTCGCTAGATCCAGCCTTCCCGCATTAACAGGAGTGTTACTGCTCAATATGGGTACTTGTCGGGGCACAAACTGACGCACACGGATGGGTGGAAGCTTCGCCAGTTCTTGTATGTCCTCCTATTTACTGAATAGGTTACAATTCTCTGCACGATTATTGTTGGTGAAGACAAGCACGATGTATGCGACGCATGGTTATTGGTGTAATACGAGGACGTTCCCTCTGACCTGCAAATTCTGCGGCAGTAGGATTTTCTTCTTCGAGTGCGACCACGAGAGCCGGGTACTCTTCGATTCACTTGGTCCGCCCTGGCCTCTGCACGATTGTCTGACGCCTGTCTCCAAGTCATCCAAGAGCCCAACAAATAACGAACTGTACGACGCACTACAAGGTGTTCAGTTCAGCGTCCGTGACAACAGGACATCGGGGCTACTCCCCGGGTTGAGAAGTTTCAGTGGACGGATTGATCCTGCTATTGTAACCAGGGTGGGCCAGTCTGCGGGACACAGGACATACCCTTACTTGCTGAAGGGAGTGACAGTCGACAAGGTCAATCAGGTCTGGGCAGCGGACATCACCTACCTGCCGATGTCCCGTGGCTTCATGTATCTTGTGGCC
>JAGGDZ010000201.1 GCA_024648655.1 Chloroflexota bacterium
GCTCTGAGCGCAATTGAATACACTAACCAATACCAAAGGAGAATTTAATGCCAAATCCGGTTGCTTACTTTGAACTTGGCGGGAGACATACGTCCGAACTTAAGGAGTTCTACAAGAGCCTGTTCGGCTGGAAAGTAGAACCGTTCGGTCAGTCCGCAGCGGGCACGGACTACTTCCACGTGGAACCAGAACAGGGCGGGATAGCTGGTGGAATAATCCAGACTACGGGAGAGATGCCGCCCAACTACGTTATGTTCTATGTGAGCGTAGAGGACTTGCAGGCATCTCTCGACAAGGTCGAGAGCCTGGGAGGCAAGACAGTCGTACCGCCCATGCCCATTCCGAACGACATGGGCCACATCGCGGCGTTCATAGACCCGGACGAGAACGTCGTTGGGCTGCATTCGCCTTCCTAGGTTCGTCTTCGCAACGGTCCGATCACAAGTCCTGGTCCTGAAAGGGACCCTGTAGGTAGGAGTTGAAGATGACAAGCGCAGACCAAGATCTCGCATTCGCACCCGCTACGGAGCTCCGAGACCTTATTGCCAGCAGACAGATCACTTCGGTCGAGCTTACTGAGCTGTACTTGACTCGGATCGAGAGTCTGGACAGGCAGCTAAACTCCTATCTGACACTGACTCCCGACATCGCGCTGGCCCAGGCAAGACGAGCAGACGAAGCCTCAGCCAGAGGTGAGAGCCTCGGACCACTTCATGGGCTGCCGATTTCTCTCAAGGACCTTCAGATGACCAAGGGTGTCCGCACGACAGGGGGGTCTCTCGCGTTCGCGGACAGGGTGCCGGACGCAGACGCGGCTTGCGTCGAGAGCGTTCTTAACGCAGGCGCCGTGATGCTGGGGAAGACCAACACGCCGGAGTTCGGTCTGCTGGGGGCGAACGAGAATCGGCTGGGTGAGCCGTGTCGCAATCCGTGGAACCCGGAGCGTACATCCGGGGGATCGAGCGGCGGAGCGGGCGCCGCAACGGTCGCGGGGCTGTGCGCGCTGGCCACAGGCGG
>JAGGDZ010000401.1 GCA_024648655.1 Chloroflexota bacterium
ACAGCTAACCCTACCAACATCAGAATGCCCGACATAAAATCCAGCATCGGCTCGCGCGGGATGTTATGACGACCGTTGGGGTCTCCCTCCAGATGAAACATTCCCAGATGTTTTGTGAGACTTCGCAACAACGCTCTCGTCTCTTCACCGTCATCTACATGCGCGAAGATTGATGTGTTCTGCGTCCTCTTGAAGAATTCTTCCGGGTCGCTCGCGGCAAACTGCACGACAGGCAGCGTAACAATAAGGGCGAACAGAGCCATCACGCCGAAATTCCTCAGTATCCTCTTTCGTCCGCGTCCGCCATCGGCAAAAATAAGACTATGCAGGCAAAGGAATACGATAACAATTACAAATAGACGGTACGCTGCGTAAAACCACATGCCGAGGCCAAGCATAGCTCCCGCCAGCGCAAAGTCGGCTGCCCGTCCTCTGTCGAGCGCGCGAAAGGTGAGCCAGGCGGTAAGCGCAGCGAAGAAGGGCGCAGTGATCCCGTGCATTCCTATACGGCTCCAGTTTATGTCCCACCGCATGACAGCCACCAAGAAGGCGGCGATCAGCCCCATGGCCGTGCCGGACATATGCCGCACCATCAGGAAAATTGCAATCACTCCGGCAACTCCGAAAGCAACCGCAACCAACCTGCCCGTCGATATGGTAATGCCCGCATATTTGATTATGAGAGCGATAGGCAGCAGAAACAGGCTGGGCAGGTTGTTGGACGGAACATAGACCGGCGTCTGAGAGGGACTCTCCGCGATTAGCCTCGCCTGATCTAAGTTGTCCGCTTCATCAAACCACAGGCCGGGCGGAAATCCCTCAAGGTTGTACAGCCGAAGAGTCAACGCAAAGAGCAGAATGACGCCAAGCGCGACCCAAGGCAGAAGTGCACGCACCTCGGTTGTGATTCGATACCCGGGCTTGAACCGAGCAATAAATGACGACCACCCACCCTCGATAGCAGGCGCCGCGCCAAGCGTCAGCACCACAGACAGCGCGAAACTCCACCACGCTCGTGTGTACGGTGGGCCCCCGGGAAACTGATACAGGCTTAACGCCGCAAACAGCAGTCCAACAACAAAAAGACTCACGCCTACCTGCCGCTCCGACATGCCAAAAATCGAGATCTGTCGAACAGTAGCGGGCGATTCAGTGGCTCCGATATTCTGAGACTGAACGCTCAGTCGAGGTGCAGATGGGAAATCCACAGCCGCTTGTGGTGCAGAGGCGACTTGACCTCTACGATGCGGTGCGGACGTTTCGTCATCTCTGCGCTCATCTTGAGGCGATTTCGGAGCTTGTTCAACTCTCACGAACATGCCGCGCAAGTCTGACCGGAATGAAGAGGGCGACCGCGCGGTCATCCTACCGAGCGCAACGACCAGAGAAAGCACACCCACCGCGAAAGGAGCGACGGCCCACTGAATCCCTATCAATGCATAGGCAAAAAGGGCAAGCGTGAACGAAATTGCGGCTGCCGAGAGCAGTACAAGACGAATTTTTACACGGGCGGGCACATTTGAGTCATTAACACTCGCGGGGAGACTTATTTCGCGTTCGGCGCTTCCGTCGTGAGCACGCCTTTCTCGTAAAGGTCGTCTATCTTCGTACATTCGTAGCCAAGCTCCGCAAGTTTCTCTCGGTTATGTTCGCCGAGTAGTGGCGTCTGTCTGCCCTCAATGGCGCGCGTCTCGCCGAATAGGATGCCGTTCGCATAGTAATGCATCCTGCCATAAACAGCATGGCTATGCTCGACGACCAGGCCGCTCGCCACGACGTGCTCATCCTCAAAGTACCCGACGTTATACTGCTCTGTCACATTGGCGCAGCGAACACCCGCCCCCCTCAGCCGGTGTATCCACTCCTTGGCCGTCTCCAACGCAAAGGCATCAGTCAGTAGTTCCCACAGAGTGCCGTCGTTCTCCACTCGCTTCGTCACAGAAATGAAACGCGCATCTTCAAGCAAGTCGCTTCGCCCCATTGCCGTACACATACTTTCCCACTCATCCTGCGATTCCACGATGAGGTACAACCAGCCGGCTTTCGTCTCAAACAGCCTGTGCAGCGCGCTAAGTCCATACTGCCCACCGTCGGCTATCGGCGGCGATGTTTTGCCGTCATATCGAAGGAAGTCTTCCTCACGCAGCACAGCGCCAGCGTTCAGCAAGTTGCAGTCCACTTTCTGTCCGGTCCCCAAGCGCTCCCTGGCGTAAAGAGCCATAATCGCCCCAAGCGCAACCATGCCTCCCGATGAAAAGTCGGTTGGAGCAAGCTGCGCGAGGAACACCGGCGGATTCCCCCGTCCCCCCTGCGCGAACTGCAAGCCCATCCAAGCCTGCGCCAACGGATCAACGCCGGGCCTGTGAGCATACGGTCCGTCCCAGCCAAAGGCTGTTGTATGTGCCTGAATCAGCCTCGGATTGATCCGCTCTAACTCCTCGCCGCTGAGTCCCATGCGGTCCGTAGCGCCCGGCCTCATATTCGCCAGCAAGATGTCAGATTCCGCCGCAATCCGCTGTGCGATCTCCTGACCTTCCGCCGTCTTCGTGTTTGCGGATACGGAACGCTTGTTGGAATTGAGATACAGAAAGTATTGGGCTCCCGCAGGCCTTGATATGTCGCCATATGGTGGCTCGAACTTGATTATGTCAGCGCCAAGATCACCTAGGCACTTGCCCGCCGCAGGTCCCGCTATGACATTAGTCATCTCCATGACTCGCACGCCATCCAGCGGAGGTTTGTCATCACGCCGTTCGACCTCAGACGGCTCAGGAAGGTCAATGCTCCCGACCTCTGCCAGCACGGCATCCGTACTCTGCCCTCGCATCGGTCTAGCGCGGGAAATCTCCCCAGGAGTTTCAGTTAACTTTATTGGGTTCCCCATCTGAGTAACATCGCCAACTATCGGATCGTGCATCCGTATGAGCATGTCGTTAGCAATTACCTGCGGATTGTCCATCGACTCATGCGTCGTGCTGGCGCGAGCATAAGGCACATCTGCTTCCTCGAAAATCCGCTCCCACTCGGCACAAGGTTTTGTCTTAATGACATTCGCCACGATGTCGAACAACTCGGCGCGCGCCTCTTCACTTTCCGGTCGCCTGCCATCTCCGTAACGCGGATTGGCGAGTAGCTCGGCGATGCCCATCACGGTCGCGGCTATGTCCACGAATCCGCCGTGAATGCAGCCAATCTGAATCCAGTTTCCGTCCGCGCACTCAAACACGCTGTAAAATGGACCCCCGCCCGCAGTGGTCAGTTGGAATGGTCGCTGCTCCAGGTGCTCTCCGATAACCTTCGGTGCGAACATCAGAGCACCGGCCATGACCGACGTGTCCACCTTGCGCCCACAGCCGGTCTTCTCCCTTGCGTACAGTGAGGCGGTGATACCTTGAGCTGCAAGAACTGCCGTGCCAAGATTCACGACAGGATGCACCACGTGCACCGGCCCCTCTCGGAAGCCGGGCTGAGACGCAAGGATTCCCATACGTGACATAACCAGATGTTCATCACCCGGCTCGTCCCGCATCGGACCTTGTTTTCCGTATGCTGTGATCGAGCAATGAACGAGACGCGGGTTGATTCGGCGCAGCTCACTGTAGTCCACAATCTCTTGATACTGCGAATTCGGCGCAAAGTCTTCGATAAGCACATCAGCTCTAACTACCAGTTTCCTGAAAGTTGTCCGTAGAGCCGCAATGTCAAGGCAAACGCTCTCCTTGCCCCGGTCCCACACCATATATACGGGCCGCGTGCGGTCGATATCGTCATCCGGCAACTCGACGCGGATTACGCGCGCGCCGTTGTCGCAGAGAAACATACCCGCCAATGCGCCGGGCCTGTGTCTCGTCAGGTCAAGTACAGTTATACCGTCTAATGCGCCAGACATCTTCGACATTCCTTGATGGTCACGCCATCGGTGCAACGTAGAATAGCGCTTTGCTCAAAATGCGCTTGCGCCAAAAGATGACGCAAATTGTAACATGGGCACGTCAAGAAAGCAGGCAGTTTCTTCAAAAGACGACCTCACAAATCCTTAAAGGTAAGATAATCTCAGGAATCCTGCCGCAATTTTTCAATCAGCATTCCTGCCCAGCATGTCCCTGCGGAGGCAGGGAGAAGGAACCCGGAACTCGTAGCTCACAGATTGGGCTAATTTTGTATATGTGAAGTCATCTCTCTTTCGAGCATCTGTCCTTGGTGAGACATTGGCAATCTGCTCAACTTGACAAGCAAGGCGTATCAACGGAAAATCAGGGCGACCCGGCAGCTGCCGTAACTGAAAGATACTGTTACGCCCCAGAGGAGAATTGCCAGAGGAGAATTGAATGACTACCGCTACTAGTGTATGGACAGAAGAGACTATAGAGGTGGCTGGTAGCCGCCTCCAGATTGTGCAGGGCGGGAGCGGCGCCCCCCTTCTAGTGCTGCACGACGAAATGGGACACCATGGCGCCCTGCGCTGGCACGAAGCACTTGCCGAAAGCAACACCCTTCATATCCCATCGCATCCCGGTTTCGGCGAGTCGCCCCGCATGGATTGGGTTATGAACATGCGCGACCTCGCCGGATGGTATCTACGCGCGCTGGACGAACTCGGCTTGCAGGGCGTGAATGTCATCGGCTTCTCGCTTGGCGGCTGGCTCGCCGCGGAAATGGCAACGATGTGCCCGCAGCAGTTCAATAAGATGGTTCTAGTAGGCGCGGCAGGCATCAAGCCAAGCAAAGGCGAAATCTTCGACATATTCCTCGTAACCGCCGAAGAGTACCTCGACGCCGTTTGCTTGAACAACGCTTCCGTTCCTGAGTTCTCCACAGTCCGCCCCGACGAGCCATCGACGGAGCAGATGGAGGCTTGGTTGGTCGCCCGCGAAGAGGCATGTAGGCTCAGCTGGAAGCCCTACATGCACTACCCGGCGCTGCCTCAACTTCTGGGACGAGTGCGGGACCTGCCCACGCTCATCGTATGGGGCGCACAGGACGGCATGGTGCCGGTAAGCGCCGGCGAGATATACCAGCAGTCCATTAAAGGCTCGCACCTCGAAATTATTGACGACTGCGGTCACCGCCCCGAAATCGAAAAGACCGACGAGTTCCTTGAACTCGTGCAGGGGTTCCTTGCGAATTAGAGAACGTCTCTTACAGCAGTCGCCTTTGTGATATAAATGATGCACAAGCACGAAGAATAAGAAGCATAATAAAAGGAAGAGGACTTTTGGATGGCGTCCATCGGTTTCGACAGCTATGAGGCGGTTAAAGCGCTTATAGACGGTCTTGAACTGCGCTTGACGCTGAGGCTCGATAGGCTAATGATTGCAGTTGGAGGACTCGCCGCCGCCTTCATCAAACTTTTGCCATATACAGTGACAGTTGACTCATAAAGGAGAGCGCCCATGTTCATCGCACATTTCACGGAACGCCCATACCAGGACCCAGCGTCCGGCTACTTCGGCGCGACAGGCAAGTCCATCAAGGACCTTACCTTGAGCAACGAAATCTACGACCCTGAGCTTGGGGCGGACCTCTACAACCGCTATCTCGACGAAAGACTGTACGCCGAAGAGATGGGCTTCGACGGCCTCATGCTCAACGAGCACCACAGCACCCCCTTCTGCATGGGCGGCGCAATGAACATCGAGGCGGCAATCCTCGCGCGCATGACCAAGCGCGCCAAAATCGTCCTGCTCGGCAATATCATCCCTATCTGGGACGACCCGCTCTGGCTCGTCGAACAGCTCGCAATCATCGACATGATCTCACGCGGCAGGCTCGTATCCGGATGGGTGCGCGGCACCGGACGCGAGAGCGTATCGCACAACGCGCCTCCGCCGTATAACTGGGAGCGATTCCAAGAGGCGCATGATTTCATCGTCAAGGCATGGACGACTCCAGGCCCCTTCCGATGGGAGGGCAAGCATTACCATTACCGATATGTAAATCCGTGGGCGCGACCGTACCAGAAGCCGCACCCGCCCATCTGGCTGCCCGGAGTGGTAAGCCGCGACTCCCTGCAGTGGGCAGCGCGCAACCGCATCCCCTACATAATGCTGGCGACGGAGATGGAGCCTACAAGGCAGGCGTTCCAGATTTACCACGAGACCGCCGAAGAAGAGGGCTACGAGTCCGGCTCACAGAACATCGGCTACCTCTGGAAAGTACATGTGGACGAGACGGAGGAACTCGCGGAGCAGACCGCTCGCAAGTATGTGCAAGGTCCCAGCAACCCCTTCCTCGCGGGCAATGAGGGAACGGCAAACCCTGCCCTTCTGTCGCTGCCCGGTCTGACTTCTCGACGCCGCGTACTGCCAACCCGCAACTTCGCAACCGCCAACCGCGGAGGTAATGTCTTAGCCCGCCCGTTCGAGGAGCAGCAGGCGAACTACACCATTGTGTCCGGTACACCCGACAGCGTACTGCCCAAGATACGCCATGTGCTCGAGACGCTCCGCCCCGGCAGCGTCATCTTCTGGGACGGCGACGGCGCGATGACCCACGAAGACCAGATGCGCTCGCTGCGGCTCATGGGCGAGTACGTCATCCCCGCAGTCCGCGAGATGGGCAAGGAGCTTGAACTGTTCAGCCCATTCGAGGTTGACCCGGCAACTGGCAAGCCTGTGGAGCAGGAGCCTGCCCAGGCAGTTGCCGACTAAACAAACGATAGACGTTACAATAAAATAAGGATGCGCCTTGAATGACGCATCCTTATTTTATTGTCCTATGCAATGAATATCTTATAGGCGCGGGTCTCTAATCGCCTTGAACAAGCCCAGCGCGAACAACGGTATATTCGCGCCTATGACAGCGCCCACGGTCGTTATGTGTATCTCAGGTATGCCCGGCTTCCAGATCGGATGAATTGCGCCAACATCTATCCCTCGCTGCAGTCCAAGCCACGCACCCAGCAATCCGCAGGCGAGCGCAACCGCCAATAGCAGCGCTTGCGCGCCGAGCTTATGCTCCCTGTCCAGCCAGGCGATGTAGCTTCCAATTCCGGAGCCTATGCCCGTTGTGAACACCAGCACAGCCACGACGCCTCCGCCATAACCCCAAATAGACAGATACAGCGCCTGCAACATCACATACGACCCGAACCCCACAACCGCGGCAACGAACAGGGCGAACACGCCTCTTGCGAATACCAGTACAAACTTCAGCAGCGCCCCAATCGTGGCGAGCAGTTGTATGTGCCTGTAAAATGCCGTTCCAATCTTCTGCATCTGCATCGTCATCCCCTACATCCTGACCCTCTCTCTACTAGCTACTCTATAGGGTCGGGATAAAGACAAATCCTACCCATCAATGGTAGCATACGCCTCGCCAAACCGCTCCACATGCGCCACTTCCGACAAAGACTTTCGATTCCTTCTGCCAAACCTGCCCATATCGGCGTTAAGCCGATAGCCGAACGGCAAAACCGTCAGCAGAACGAGATGGTCCGGAATGCCCAGCAGTTCCTTAATCGCTTGGTTCTGCTCCGCCTGCCGAATGCCCACGAAGCATGTCCCCATCCCCTCTTCCCACGCCACAAGCTCCATCTGCTGCAACGCGCGACCGGCGTCCAACTGCGCCCTTGGCGTGTCATCCGTGGCGATGGCGATTGCCAGCGGCGCGTCCCCAACGAACGGCCCCTGCGTGGCAAGCTCACCCAAACGCCTTATAGTCTCGCCGTCGCGAACCACTACAAAGTGCCATGGTTGTAAGTTCTGAGAACTCGGCGCGAGCCTGCCCGCCTCCAGCAACTTATGCACAACTTCATCCGGTATCGGATCGGGCTTGTACTCCCGCACCGTCAACCGCGATCGCACCGCATCATTAACGTCCATAGCCCGCCTCCTTACTGCCTAACCTTTCCGCACTGCCTAACCTTTCCGCCGATGTAAGCTTCACACCGGATACCGCCAGACCTCGCCTCGCGGCGCCTCGTCGGACAGTTTGAATTGTGGCACTGAAAAACCATCTTCAGTGTCTAGGAACACGACCTCCACCCGCTTGCCGATACCGACATTCTCCGGGTCTTCCGGCTCCATGTTCTCATTCAGCAGATTCGCCGTAATTCGCAGTCCGTTTTCCGGGTTCGGTTCACCGCTCTGCTCGTCCAGCTCCACCAGCACTACCGTGTACGGCACCCAATCACGGAACGCGGGCATAATCGCGTGCATGATGACCTGGTAGCTGTATATCGTGCCCTTGCCGCTCACCTCCTGCCACTCCCAACCCAGGGACGCGCACCACGGGCATGCAGCGCCCGGTTCTCCGCGCAGCAGCCCGCAAGCTAACTCAGTACACTTCTTCACGACCAGTTTGTGCTCCATCGCCGCATCGAAATAGCCCTTGTACTCACTGTCAAGCTCCGAGATGTTCAAAGCCAGTCCGTTATATTCATACACCGGCATTCGTATTCCCTCCACACGAATAATCAAAGTCTCTTCCCCCATCAAGGGGTTAGAACCTGCCCTTGCCCACACAGGAGATGCGGGTGAAAATCCTTCCGCTATGCACGACCCGTCAACCGCCGACGCCTATCGGTGCATAATTAATGCGCTGCCCACACCCGGCATCGCCCATCCCATGTTCATAGTGATATTCACGTCCGGCACCTGACGGCATCCGCCTTCCGCATAATCGTAGCTATGCTCGCCGTCCGCCCAGTTCGGGCAGTAGTCGTCAACCGTGCCGCGCAGCTGGCGCGTATTCTCGATGACCATGTTCATCCCATGCGTGTATCCTTCGCACAGGTGGCCGCCGCTCGTGTTGTTCGGACGCCTGCCGCCCAGGTCCGTGATGCCGCTCTTCACATAGTCCTTGCCCTCACCCTTTTCGCAGAACCCGTAGTCCTCGAATTGCAACAGCGTGGTGTATGTGAATGCGTCGTAGCAGCCTGTAACATCGATGTCGTCGTGCGTAACGCCTGCAAGCTCGAATAGACGTGGCCCCACGTAATAGCCTGCCACGCGCGAAATCGGCGCATACTGGTAGTGAAAATCCCCGCCCGGTTTCACGCCTCTCCCCTGCACCGCCATAATGTACGCTGGCGGGTGCCGCAAATCTTTCGCGCGCTCCGCCGACGTAACAATGATGCAGGTCGCGTTGTCCGTCTCAAGGCAGCAGTCCAGCAGGTGAGCGCATGGCTTCACAATCCAGCGCGAGTTCACCACATCGTCAACCGTAACGCGCTGCTTCATCAGAGCCTTCGGGTTGTTGCTCGCGTGCTTGCTGTGCGTAACCTTGATGTGCGCCAGGTCCTCGCTCGTAACGCCATACTCCATCATGTGCCGCGTGAACGTGAACGCGAAGTTCTGCACAGCGCTCGCCACACCGTATGTGCGCTTCAGCAGGTCCGAGCCGCCGATAGGTGCGGCAGCCCTCGCGCCCGTGCCGCCGATACGCACCTGAGAGTAGCCGTTCATCGCGCGGAATATCGCCACCGTGTCGCACATTCCGGCTTCGATAGCGCCGATAGCAAGCCCGATGAGCGCCTCCGTGCTAGACCCGCCGCCCGAACAGTCCATATAGAAGTTCAGCCGCATCCCCAGGTCGTACATCATCGTCGTCGAGGGCGTAGAGTCGCCCCCGTGGTAGCTCAGCATCCCGTCCACATCCTGCGGCGTCAACCCGGCGTCATAGATAGCATTGCGTATAGCCTCCACGCCCAGCGCGCGCGTGCTGCGCCCCGAAGCGCGGCTATACTCCGTCTCTCCCACCCCCACAATCGCGTACTTATCCTTCAGTCGTCCTTCCATTATTACCCTCCTGTGGCATCTTCATGCAACGCCGTAAGTATCGCCCGTTCAGGTGCGATTGGCAAGTGGCGGCGCAGGAAACACACACTTCTCGTCTGCTAGACTGGTTCCGCAGATTCCTTATGCAGTGCAACTTGTGCATCGAGCATTAGTGTTGTGCAATAGGCGCCATTAAGAGAGAGGCATCATCTACTTCAAGATTGTGTGAGTAAGGCACGCTTTTGACACCCAACGCTTATGGCAATATGCGCGTTACCTATAATTGCGCCTTCCGCCCCAGTCTCTCACATACCCATCCACCGCCGCCAAGTACCTCGCCCTCTCATCTTCCGCAATCCACGCGCTCCGAAAGGCGTTCCGCGCCAACTGCACAACATGCTCGCGCGTCAGCCCCACAGCCTGCTGCGTATTCAGCAGCACTTCGCTCAAGTAGTAGCTTCGCATATACGCCGGATCATCGGTGTTGACCGTAACGTTCAGCCCAAGCTCCAACGCCCTTTTCAACTCGGCAGCTCTGCGCGGAGTGGGATTGCCCGGAGTCGCCGTAGTGCAGAATGTCAAGCACATCTGCCGACGCCGCATATCATCAATCAGTCCGGCGTCGTCCAGCGCATGGTAGCCGTGGTCGATCCTGTCCACCCCGATTACATCAAGGCACTGCCGGATATGCTCCACCGAGTTCTCCTGCAAATGGTCGCAGTGCATCGTCAGCCTGTATCCCTCCGCCCGTGCCCGCTCGAACACATCCTCAAACTTCACCGGTGGG
>JAGGDZ010000049.1 GCA_024648655.1 Chloroflexota bacterium
TATTTAACATATCGAATAATGTACATAATATCAAAAAGGCTTTAATTTAGCATATGGTAACAAAATTCTTAGAACAATTGAAACAAAAGGGTTGATAAGTGCTGAAACTCGGTATTCTACTTCCAACACGCGGTCTCGTCATGGGCAGCGACGAGCCACCCAGCATTGAGCCGCTACTCGCTATGGCGCAGTCCGCAGAACAGGCAGGCATCGATTCCGTATGGGTCGGAGACAGTCTCACCGCCAAACCACGCCTTGAACCTCTGACCACGCTTGCGGCAATAGCGATGCGAACGCAAAGAGTGCGGCTGGGCACGGCGGTCATGCTTGCTGCCCTGCGCCATCCGGTGCAGCTTGCGCAGATGGCAGCGACCGTTGACACCATATCAGGCGGACGTCTGATTCTCGGCGCGGGCGTGGGCGGTGCGTTCAACGCTGCCCAGAAGCAGGAATGGCTGAATGTCGGCGTCAAGCCCTCGCAGCGCGCCGGCCGCTTCGAGGAAGTCCTTGAGATTACTAATGGCTTGACCGGAGGCGAAGAAGTCACTTTCGAGGGACGACACTTCAATTACGATGGCATCAGCGTCCAGCCTCGCGCTGTCCAACCCAACGGCGTCCCGTTCCTCGTCGCCTGCCACTGGCGCGCAGGACGAGAGCGCCAGTTCCGGCGCGCCGCGAAGTTGGGCGCGGGCTTCATGTCCATATCCGACTATCCTGAAGAGTACAGCCGCGTGGTGGACAGGGTGCGAGGCTACACTGCGGAATACGGCGGCGCTCCCGAAGCGCCGGAGGCGACCTTCTACATGACGGTGAACCTCCGTGACGACGAAAGCGCCGCAGCGGAAGAAGCCGACACCTTCCTACATCAATACTACGGCGCTAACATCTGGGGAGATCGATGGGGACCGTTCGGCAGCCCGCAAAGAGTCGCAGAGCGCATCACGCAATACTATCAAGCAGGAGCGCAGACCATAATCGTGCGCTTCGCCTCCTTCGAGCAGGAACGCCAACTCTATACCTTCTTGAACGAGATTGTCCCATCGTTAGGTTAAGACAAATAAGCAAGCATAACCGAACTATACACTGCTATGGCGACTGGAGATGCTGCCATGACTCAGACGATAGCACGCGAAACCGTTGCGCGGACAGTCGAAACAGGACATTCCCCTATTACCATCAGGTATTACCATCAGGCTTGAGCCTGTTATTAAGATGACAGAGGAGGAGTTCGTAATTTTCTGTGAACTGAATGAAGAAGTCCAAGTCGAGCGCACCACTGAGGGAGCGATTGAGCTAATGCCGCGAACTTATAGTGATACCGGAGCGAAGGAGTTGGATATTGGCGCTGATTTGAAAATATGGACGAGGGCTGATGGCACGGGAGTTGCCTTTGGTTCTAATGCCGGCTTCATCCTACCCAACGGCGCTATGCGATCCCCCGACGCATCATGGATACTACGAGCGAGACTAGTTGCTCTCACGCCGGAAGAGAAGAAGGGTTTTAGCTCTATATGCCCGGATTTCGTAGTAGAACTGCGCTCCGACAGTGACAGGGTCAGCGTCTTGCAACTCAAAATGGACGAGTACATGGCAAACGGCGCGCAGCTTGGCTGGCTGCTTGACCCACTGGAACATCGCGCCCATATCTATCGCCCAGGCGCTCAGCCCGAGATTCTGGACAACCCTGATACCTTATCTGCCGATCCCGAACTCCCCGACTTTGCCCTCGACCCTAGACCCATCTGGGAGCCTGTATTCTAAACATTCTCCGGTAGTAATCCTCTGAATTAAAGTGTGAGAAAATTGACCGACAATCCTAACGAACAAGGTAACATCATTGTAGAACGAGACGGCAGCATTGCGACCGTAACCTTCAACCGACCCACCCAGCGCAACGCCATCGACTACGCGGGCTGGCTGGAACTTCAGCGCATAGCCATAGAGCTTGAGCGCGACAATGGAGTACGCGTAATCGTATTCACGGGCGCGGGCGACAGGGCGTTCTCCGCGGGCGCGGACATCAAGGACTTCGAGCAGTATCGCATCAACTCACAGATTGCCAAGGTCTATGCAGACGCATTCGACGGTGCGATGGACAGGGTAGAAGCGATGTCAAAGCCTACCATATCAATGATCAGAGGCTTCTGCGTGGGGGGCGGCTGCGAGTTCTCGATGGCGACCGACATCCGGATAGCATCCGACGACAGCCGCTTTGGTATCCCGATTGCGCGGCTTGGCATCCTGGTCGGTTATGGCGAGATGCGCCGCCTCGTCAACCTCGTTGGCCCCGGCAATGCATCCTACATCCTGTTGAGCGGCAGGCTCATCGCCGCGCAGGAAGCTCACCGCATCGGCCTGATAACGACACTCGTAAGCAGCGATGAACTTCACGAACACACCTACACTCTCGCGCGCGAGATGGCAGAACTCGCGCCACTCAGCCACAAGCGCAACAAGAGCATCCGCGACATAACCCTGCGCAATCCGTCCGGCGAAGGACTGACTCAAGAGGAGCGGGACCTTCCCTTCACCAACTTCGACAGCGCTGACTTCCTTGAAGGCCGCACCGCCTTCATCGAGCGCCGCAAACCCGAATTCAAAGGCGAATGACTGATAAAATCGAAACCTATCCTCCTCTATTCGTATTGCCATTAGTATGTCAGATCCCCTCTCCCTTAGTGAGAGGGTTAGGATGATAGAACATCGTCATTCCAATACAGGCGGGAATCCGGACGGTTGAAGAGATGCAGCAACTTATGCCCAATACACCAAGAAAAGCATCGGAGACAATTAGAATGCAAAGCACAAACGGTAAGCTACCTCTTCAGGACATCAAGGTAATCGACTTCAGCCAGATTCTCGCTGGCCCCTTCTGCACTATGCTGCTCGCGGACATGGGAGCAGATGTCGTCAAGATAGAGAAGCCAAACGGCGGCGACGACACGCGCCGGTACGGGCCGCCCTTCATCGAAGGCGAGTCTGCGGCGTTCCTCACGCTCAACCGCAACAAGCGCAGCATCGTCCTCGACCTCAAGAGCGAGCAAGGCGTCGCCATTGTGCGCCGCATGCTCGAAGACGCCGATGTAATGATCCACAATTTCCGCCCCGGTGTCGTCGATCGCATGGGCCTCGCTTACGGCGATGTGAGCGCAATCAACCCTGCCATAGTGTATTGCACAGTGTCCGGCTTCGGCACCACCGGCCCGTACAGCAGTCGCGCGGGATTCGACCTTGTGGCGCAGGGCATGAGCGGCCTTATGAGCATCAACGGATTCCCCGGCGCGCCGCCTGCGAAAATCGGCGTTCCGATGGCAGACCTCAATACCGGCATGTTCTGCGCCTACGGCATCCTCACCGCATATATCAATCGTCTTACGACAGGGCATGGGCAGCACGTGGACGCATCCCTAATCGAGTCCGGCATCGCCTACACCCTCTACGAGTCCGCGACATACTTCGCCACTGGTGAGGTGGCGGGTCCGCTCGGCTCAGCGCACCGTATGATCGCGCCATATCAGGCATTCGCCACCAAGGACGGCTATATAAACATCGGCGCCGCGAACCAGAACAACTGGGAGCGCATGTGCCGAGCTGTCGGGCGTGAAGACCTGCTTGAGGACGAGCGATTCTCATCCAACCCTGAGCGCATGGTCAGCATCGACGCACTCACGCCAATAATGGAAGAGACCTTCCGCACGCAGACCACCAGCCACTGGGTTGAGGCACTGGAGAACGCCGGTGTTCCCTGCGGACCCATCTACGACATCGAGCAGGTCTATGCCGACCCGCATGTACAGTCTCGCGAAATGGCGGTGCCACTTGAGCACCCCAAATCCGGCAGCATCCGCAACATCGGCGTCCCAGTTAAGCTCTCCGATACGCCCGGCTCTGTGCGAACTCCCGCGCCGCTGCTTGGCCAGCACTCCGATGAAGTCCTGTGCCAATACGGATACGCGGATGCAGACATCACCGCATTCCGGGAAGCAGGCGCGCTGGGCTGATCATCTTACCCTGCTTCACCTCTGAGAGCTGATTCTTTTGTTCCTTCCCTAAGAGAGGGAAGGTTAGGATGGGAGTAGAACATGCCTTTCATACAAACCCATAAAGCCGAAATATACTACGAATCCCACGGCGAAGGCTCGCCTATCATCCTCGCCCACGGCGCTGGAGGAAACACCCTCGTCTGGTGGCAGCAGATTGCCCACTTCGCCCTCCGCCACAAGGTCGTAGCATTCGACCATCGCGGCTGGGGCAGGTCCCAGTGCGAGCCTGAGCACAAGCACGCCCGCTATTTTGCCGACGACATGCGCGCTGTCATGGACGATGCCGGAATCGAAAGGGCTGCCATAGTCTGCCAGTCTATGGGTGGCTGGACCGGTATGCAATTCACTCTCGCTAACCCCGAGCGCGTCTCCTGCCTGATACTCTCCGGCACCCCCGGCGGCGTTGAGACTCCGAGTGTCATCGAAGCGCGACAAGCCCGCGCCCGAAGCCGCACAATCGACCTCGACCGACCCATTCCGTGGAACGAGCCTCACCTTGCGCTCGCGCCGGATGCTTTCGACAAGGAGGCGGCTATGGCGTTCCTCTACCGCCAGATGTCAGGACTGAACCCGCCTATCGGCGACACAGGCACAGGCGATATTGGCGTCTCGCCCGCGGGTTTATCCGACTACTTCATACCGACGCTCATGGTTGCCGGAGCACAGGATCGCATCTTTCCCCTTACAGTCCTGAGAGAAGTCTCACAGGTCATTCCCGGCGCGCAGCTTTACATCATCGGCGAGGCAGGGCACTCACCGTACTTTGAGGCAGCCGAGGAGTTCAACAACGTAGTCGGCGCGTTCATCAGCGAGCACCCGTGACGCAGGAGCGAGCATCTTCTGAGGCGCGACTTCTCACCAAACGAGTTTCTAGTTCAATCGCCCCCTAAGCCTGGGGTCAAGATGATCGCGCAATCCGTCGCCAAAGATATTGAAGGCGAGAATGGTAAACGTGATGGTCATGCCCGGGTAGAATACCAACCACCAGGGTGGTTTGAAGGCGTCGCCGAGCACGCCACCGAGCATATTCCCAAGGCTGGGATTGGGCGGCGGTATTCCTAGTCCCAGGAAGCTGAGCGCAGCCTCGGCGAAGATGGCTCCGCCCAGGCTTACGCTGGCAATCACCATCAGGGGCGCAATGCACTGCGGCGTAATATGAACAAACATAATACGCAGAGGTGAAGCTCCGAGTGCGCGGGCGGCCTCCACATACTCCATCTCCCGCACCGAAAGCGTAACGGAACGGATCACGCGCGTCGTACCGGCAACGCCCGTGATGGCGATCGCCGCGATAACCGTGTAAAGGCCTGACCCTACACCGACCAGCAGCAGCATCGCCAAAATGATGCCCGGGAACGACATCAGAATGTCCAGGAATCGCTGGCTTATCAGGTCGAACTTGCCGCCGGCGTACCCCGTCAGTACGCCCCACGAGAAGCCGACAACCTTGCTGATGGTCACGGCGAGTATGGCGACATACAGCGAAGTGCGCGCTCCAACTATAACCCGGCTCAGCACATCTCGCCCCAGGTGGTCGTTGCCCATTGGACGCTCCAGTGAAGGTCCTTTCCTGAAGAACGACGGGAAGGTCTCTAATGGGTCGTTTGGCGCGATTATGTTAGCTAACACCGCCACCAGCACCAGAAATACCAGAAAGCCGGCAGCCACAGCGCCAATAGGCGAAGTCCGAAAGAAACGCGCCATCATTCCAAGGGATGAATCGAATCGGCGCTGTGTGAAATTGCCCTCCGGCCGTTGCCCGGGCATGGAGCCTATTTCCTTCATGGTATTGCCTTCACCGAGAACAATCCAGCGCTACTGATAACGAATACGCGGGTCCAGCATGCCGTATAGCAGATCCACGCCCAAGTTGATTATCACGAAAGATATACCGTACAGTAGCACGACATTCTGGATAATCATCCAGTCGCGCTCCGCAATTCCGTTGACCAGCGTGGTGCCAAGTCCCGGCACGGCAAATGCGCGCTCGACCGCAACCGAACCGCCCAGCAGAAACGCCAACTGTATTCCGGATATGGTTACGACAGGAAGCAGCGCGTTTCGGAGTGCATGACGCGCAATCACAAGCGTCTCCGCAAGCCCCTTGGCTCTCGCTGTCCGCACGTAATCTTCCCTGAAGACTTCCAGAAGCGTGGCTCTGCACATGCGGGCAAGTTCCGCCCCCAGATTGATTGCCATCACGAGCGCGGGTCCCATCACGATTGCCAGATTGCCCTTCGGGTCGTCCCATAAGTGTATGATGGTCAGCGGCGGTCTCCACTGCCAGATGAGCACGGTGGCAAGAATCAGCGTAAGACCCAACCAGAAACTCGGCACCGCCATGAAGAACGTAACGATTACGCGCACTAAGTAGTCTATCCACGAGTTGCGCCACGCCGCTGCTATCAAGCCCACGGGAAGCCCTATCAACCACGAAAGCGCGACCGCAATCACCGCAATCTCCACTGTGATGGGTCCGCGCCTCAGTATCGTGTCCCTGATTGGTTTGTCCTGCCAGAACGACTTGCCGAAGTCGCCCCTGAGCACATCTCCAATCCAGACCAAGTATTGAAGGTACAGTGGCTTGTCTAGCCCTAGACTCTTGCGCGCGCCCTCAAGCTCTTCCTCTGTGAGGATGTGCAGCCCCTCAGACTCGCCGTATATTGCCATGAGCGGGTCTCCGGGAAGTACACGCATGGCGATGAATATGAGCGCCGTAACGCCGAATAGCGTGGGAATAGCCAACAGGAGCCGCTGGTAGAGATACTTACGCATTGCTTAGGTTCTGAAAGACCATTCCTCCGATACGCTCATGCGCCATAAAAGTAGGTTAGGGGATTACTGGCGGCGACTTCAGGCACAGGCGAACAAAGTTGAGACCTGTGTGACGTGGAATTAACTCATAGTGGAAGATTACCCCCT
>JAGGDZ010000396.1 GCA_024648655.1 Chloroflexota bacterium
CGTATTCAAGGTCGCCGTCGGAGACACGAATGTCGTCCCGGCGGTTCGCGCTATCTAACAGTGAGGATACAGGCACTTCAAGCACTTCTGCAACCTCTTCTTCCTGAGGAGTGAAGTCATAAGGGTATGGGATGATTCCGGCAAACGGGCTGGTGCAGAACCCGGTTGTGGTCGCCGTCTCGTCAAGAGCACCCAGGACCTCGACATCTTGCGGGTCTATGCCCATTTCTTCATGGGTTTCACGCAGGGCGGTGTCAAGCAAGGATTGATCGCCCGGGTCCATCTTGCCACCGGGAAAGGAGATCTCACCCTTATGGCTGTCCACTCTGCTGGAACGCTTCTGCAGCAGCAGACAGTGCTCGCCGTCTTTAGAGAAGACCAGCACCATGATGCCTGCCGGAGTGAGCGAAGGATCGTCTATTCGCCGGTGGGAGTTTTGAGCGACTACTCGCTTAATATGGTCTATAAATGGGCTGCCCATCTAGGCGGGTTCGCTTTCATCGCTTCGAGCTATGAGGCAGCGGCGGGGGTGAGTCGCCCGGCTATGCGTTCTCGCGCGCTGCCTGAAGTTGGCCGATGTCGATTTTCTGCATTGTCAGCATTGCTTCCATAACGGCTTCCGATTTCGAAGGGTCACTCATGAGTTTGCCGAACTGGATCGGAACCACTTGCCAGGAGACTCCGAACTTGTCTTTGACCCAGCCGCACATTTCCTTCTCTCCATCCTCCGAAAGGTGTTCCCAGAAGTGATCTACTTCATTCTGAGTTTCGCAGTTGACCACAAAGGATATTGCGGGCGAGAACTGGAACATGGGGCCGCCGTCTATGGCTGTAAAGCTTTGTCCGTCCAGCTCAAATGAAACTATGTGCATGCCCTCGACGGAGTCGCTCGAAAGCTGAGAAACACTCAATATCCTGGAATTCCGGAACACGGCAGTGTAGAATTCAGCCGCCTCCTTCGCCTTGCCGTTAAACCAGAGGAAGGGCGTGATTTTCTGAACATCAGCCATATCCGTCCACCCTACTCGAAGATGGAGGAAATTATTTCTTCGATGCTCCTCTGCACGGCGTGGTCATCAGTAACCGCCCAGTTCACTGCGACCTGACAGGCACGGCGGGGCGGGATACCCTGAGATATGAGCTTACCCGCGTAGATAAGCAGGCGCGTGCTCGCACCTTCGCCAAGCCCGTGTTCGCGGAGGTTACGGACCTTCTCTCCAAGCATTGCAAGTTGCATGGCGTCATCGGCGGTGCAACCCGACTCGTGCTGAACGATTTCGGCCTCGATATCGCGCGGCGGATAGTCGAACTCGATTGATACGAAGCGCTGGCGCGTACTGTGCTTGAGGTCTTTGAGCGCGCTCTGGTAGCCGGGATTGTATGACAGAATCAGCAGGAAGCCGTCCGCCGCTTCAAGTAGTTCCCCGCGCTTTTCGACCGGCAGGATGCGCCTGTGGTCGGTGAGAGGGTGAATGAGTACGGTAGTGTCCTTTCGCGCCTCGACAATTTCGTCTAGGTAGCAGATGCCGCCGGCCTTGACCGCGCGCGAGAGTGGCCCGTCAATCCAGACGGTAGAGTCGCCCTCAAGGAGGTAGCGTCCCACCAAGTCGCTGGCGGTGAGGTCTTCGTGGCAGGCAATGGTTACCAAAGGTATGTTGTCGCCCTCCGGTCGCTCAATGCCCCTGCTGTCGGCCTGCTTGATGCTGGTGAGCGGCTGACCGAGCCTGTAAGACATGTACTCGACGAAGCGGGTCTTGCCGCACCCGGTCGGTCCTTTGAAGATGAGAGGAATGCGCTGCTCGTATGCAGCCTCGAACAGCTCTACCTCGTCGCCCACTGCGACATAGTAGGGTTCTTCGGTGAGATGGTACTCCTCGATGATGTAGCTTCGATAGAGCGTGGTCGTTGATTGCGTCATCTTGTAAGCCTGCACTCCTTAACGGGTAAGAACCCTTCTGTTCCATAAGTTTTGAACTTCAGACGATAGGTCTTCAAGTGTTCCGTTGTTTTCGATAACCACATCGGCATGCTCGACTCGCTCCGCCTGGGGCATCTGAGAGTAAATTCGAGAGCGCGCCGCATCTTCGTCGAGATTGTTGCGCTGTTGTAAGCGCGATATGACATCCGCTTCAGGAGATACCGTAACCCAGACTTCATTGACCAACGGAGTCCATTTTGCTTCAATCAGGAGGGCAGCTTCAAGCACCGCCGTCTTCTCACCTTCATGAGACAGCGCATTGAGGCGCTGCTCGGCGAGGGCATATATTCGGGGGTGCATAATGGCGTTCAGCCGCTGAAGAGATTCTTCGTCGCTGAAGACGATGCCACCGAGCGCTCTACGGTCAATCTCACCGTTCTCTGCCACAACCCTGTCGCCGAATGCATTTACGACCGCATGCCAGCCCTCGGAATGAGGTGTGTACACTTCGTGGCCAAGCAGATCGGCGTTCACAACGGCGGCGCCCAAGCCCTCAAGCAGGCGCGAGACATGAGTCTTGCCCGTGCCGATACCACCTGTCAATCCGATTACGAACATAGCCTCCCAAGAGATAGAGAAATCTTTCACATCTAAAGCATTTTAACAAGCGTCCAATGTAGGGTCAATGATGATTGGCTAGTTTACCATTATTCGGAACAATAAGGAATTGCGGACACGGGATAGAATATACGGGATAGAATATAATGACAGTTGGGAGAACTGAACCATGGCCCCCTAGCGGCGGACGGAGACGCGAGAGATGACAACAGCGTACCGATTATTGCCCAGTGTTGAACGCTTGCTTTCCGACGAGAGCATTATGCTCCTGATAGAGGAGCACTCGCGGCCTGTTGTATTGGAGATTGTCAGACAAGAATTGGATGAAGCGCGGTCTAGCATCAAATCAGGCAATGCCGCGCCGCGACAGGACGAGATCATCGCGGCCATAAGCGAACGCACGGAGTCTCTGACAGGGGATTGGCCCCGGCATGTGATCAACGCCACGGGCGTGGTGCTACACACCAACCTAGGGCGCTCGCCACTGAGTGAAGATGCGATACGGGCTATGCAACGGGCGGCGCAGGGATACAGCGACCTTGAGCTGGATCTGCTCACGGGCAGGCGCGGGTCGCGTCAGGCGCACATTTCGAGTCTTGTCGCGCGGGTTACAGGCGCAGAGGAAGCGCTGGTTGTGAACAACAACGCCTCAGCAGTGATGCTCGGGTTGGCAGCAATAGCAAACGGGAAAGAAGTAATAGTATCGCGTGGCGAGGCGGTGGAGATTGGCGGCGGCTTCCGTGTTCCCGATGTGCTGGCGCAGAGCGGCGCAGACCTTGTGGAGGTCGGAACGACGAATCGCACCTACGCGCGCGACTATGAAGCGGCGATAGGTGAAAATACGGGCGCGCTGCTGGTAGTGCATGCGAGCAACTTTCGCGTAATGGGATTTACGCACACACCTGAAATACCGGAACTGGTTGAAATTGGAGCGCAGCGCGGCATACCTGTGCTGCATGATCTTGGGAGCGGCTGTCTTTTGGATTCCGCGCGCTTCGGCCTTATGCATGAGCCGATGCCGCAGGAGAGCGCTAGTTCGGGTGTAGGATTGTCCTTCTTCTCGGGCGACAAGCTGCTAGGCGGTCCCCAGGCAGGGATAATCGCGGGTAAAAAGGCGCTCGTAGATGTGGTCGCACGGCATCCGCTTGCAAGGGCGATGCGAATCGACAAGCTGAGCATGGCCGCACTTGGCGCCACTCTGGAGCACTACATCAAAGGCGAGGCGCTGGACAAGGTTCCAATATGGCGCATAATTGCTATGACGGCAGATGATGTGAAAGCACGAGCTGATGGATGGGCAAGGGAAATAGCCGCCAGTGCGTATCCTGTGAAGTCGAGAGCAACTATTGGCGGCGGAAGTCTGCCGGGAGAGTCGCTTCCGACTTGGGCGCTGGCGATAAATTGCGATGACCTGCTAGGTGGCGCGGAGGGTGTCGCGAGGCGGTTGCGAGAATGGCACAGCCCTGTCTTGGGACGCATCGAGGAAGGGCGTGTGCTGCTCGATGCCCGCACCGTTCTGCCCGGTGAGGACGATACATTGCTGCAGGCTGTGAGGCATGCGCTCCAACGCCAAGGTTGATGTCAAAGGTTGATGTCATATGACACTTTTCGAGCATCGTTCCCGACGCGAACTACTCAGTAGAGCGCCGCTTGCCGCAAGGATGCGTCCACGCACTTTCGAGGAATACGTCGGACAGGAACAGATTATTGGGTCGGGAACTGCGCTCCGCAACAGCATTGAAGCGGATACGCTGCCGTCGATCATTCTCTGGGGACCACCGGGCACGGGCAAGACTACGCTTGCGAGCCTTATCGCCAACGTTACGGACAGTCACTTTGAGCAGGTGAGCGGCGTGGCGTCGGGCGTTGCGGACCTGCGACGCATTGCCGGGGAAGCTAGGGAGCGCTTGGGCATGAGCGGGCAGTCAACGATACTATTCGTTGACGAAATCCACCGCTTCAACAAGGCACAGCAGGACGTCATCCTTCCTTATGTCGAAGATGGCACGCTTGTGCTTATAGGAGCAACTACTGAAAATCCATCCTTCGAAGTCGTGTCTCCCCTGCTCTCTCGCGCAAGAGTTTTCGCACTCGAATCACTGAGTGACGAACAAGTGCGTTCCATCGTAAAAGCCGCGGCTACGGACACCGAGCGGGGTCTCGGCACGCTAAAACCCCACCTCAACGATGAGGCGCTGGACGCCTTGGTCAACCTTTCCAACGGTGATGCTCGCACGGCATTGAACGCGCTTGAGCTTGCCGTCTCCGCGACGGCGCCGACAGCAAATGGAACACGGCGCATCACCGTGGCTATGGTGGAAGACGCCATGCAGAGGCGTTCGCTGAGACACGACAAGGCAGGCGACCTGCACTACGATACCATTTCCGCATTCATCAAGTCGATCCGTGCATCTGACCCGAATGCCGCAATCTACTGGCTTGCGCGAATGCTCGAGGCGGGTGAGGACCCGCTATTCATAGCGCGACGACTGGTGATTCTGGCGTCAGAGGACATTGGCATAGCGGCTCCGCAGGCATTGACAATTGCAGTCGCCGCACAGCAGGCGGTGCATTTCATAGGTCTGCCGGAGGGACGGATTCCACTCGCGGAAGCTACAGTCTATCTGGCGACCGCACCCAAGAGCAACGCTTCATATATGGCGCTCAACAGGGCTACGGAGGATGTGCAGAGGACGAGAAACGAGCCTGTACCTCTACACCTGCGAAACGCGGTAACGGGGCTAATGCGAGATATGGGCTACGGTGAAGGGTATAAGTACGCACACGACTACGAGGGCAATTTCACTCCCATGCAGAATCTGCCCGACAGCTTGAAGAACAGGCGGTACTACCAGCCGGGCATGCAAGGTTATGAGCGCACGGTTCGGGAGCGGATGGAGCGGTGGTGGGGTTCGGGCGTAAGAGAGTCCGACAGAGATGGAATGGATAGGGATGGATAAGGTGTGGTCATTCGCCGGGAGCCTCGGCAGGCTCTTCGTGAACGGACGACAGCGCAA